>DATLGH010000021.1 GCA_035540635.1 Egibacteraceae bacterium
CGGCCGGCGAGTCCCACGGGCCTGCGCTCGTCGGCATCCTCGAAGGGCTGCCGGCCGGTGTGCCCGTCGACCGTGCGGGGATCGCCCGCCAGCTCGAGCGCCTCCGGGTCCCCCGGGGGGTCCACGCCCATCACCTCGGTCCACTTCGACCACTCGGCGTTGTGGATCACCAGGGCCACCGGGGAGCCGATGGTCGCGCCGTGGCGCACGCCGCCGAGGATCTCGAAACGATCCGACTCGAAGCTCATCCGCGGTGACCTGCCGTGCCCGAGGCGGCGGCGCTCGAGCTGGCGGGCGATCCCCGCACGGTCGACGGGCACACCGGCCGGCAGCCCTTCGAGGATGCCGACGAGCGCAGGCCCGTGGGACTCGCCGGCCGTGAGGTAGCGGAGGGTCATCGGGGCGAGAGCCTACTCCCCGCTCCCGGCTCTGCCGGGGGCGCGGCTACCGCCGGATCTCCTCGCCGGCGCACAGCGCGAAGCGCTCGTCGCCGGCCTCCAGGGTCACGCACTGCTCCTGGATGTCCACCACCCTGAACCGCTCCGCGAAGGCCGCTCCCACGGCAGCGACGTGCGGGGTGCCGTTGACGGCGAGATGGGCGTGGGGCAGGCCCGCGTCGTCGGGGGTGACCGCGACGAGGCGCACGCTGTCCTGCGGGCCGCCGCCGCCGCTGGTGGCGTCCGCGGCGGGGGCCGTCGCCGGGGCGGGGGCGGCGACCGGCGCCGGCGCGGCGGCGGTCACGAGCTGTTCGAAGGGATCGCGGACCCCGGTCAGCGCCGCGTCCTCGGGCTGGCGCTCGTCGTCGGGGTCCTCGCCCTCCGCGACCGGCGCGGGGTCGGCCGGGGCGCGCACGGGCAGCTCGACCGCCTGACCCCCGTCCGCGTCGGACAGCAGGAGCGGCTTGACGACGAACTGGAAGGCCCCCGCCGCAACGACGATGACGCCGAGCACGGCGAGCAGCTTGCGGTTGACCGGGCTGCTTTCGGGTGCGGCGCTCATGACGGGTTGTCCTCCTCGGACCCCGGCGCGTCCTCGGCGGCGCCACCGGGCGCGGCGCTCGGGTCGTCGGGTGCAACGGTCGACGCGGCGGGCACGATCGCGAACAGGGAGCCACCCCACGTCGTGGCGAGGCTCGGGAAGCTGCGCTGTCCCTCCTGCAGGTTGACGCTCTCGGTCAGGACCGCCCGGGGCATGTCCCGCTCCATCCGGCGGAAGAAGTCCACCGTCGGGAAGTAGGAGCCTTCGACGACCATGCTGACCGCGACGCTCGCGAGCGCCGTGGCGGGGTCGCCGGTCTCGGGCGCCCCGACCACAACCGTCGGCTCACCGAAGGTCACCGAGGTGATCGTGACGCCGGCGGCGTCGGCGATGTCCTGGAACTGGCGGGTGACGTCGGGCTGCGCGATGCCGATGGGCACGTAGTCGGCGATGCGACGCACCACCGACGTGATGCGCTCCTCGTCGTCACGGATGTCCTCCAGCCGGGCGATCTCGGTGCGCAGCTGGCTCTGCTGCTGCAGGAGCTCGTCGGTCTGCGTCTCGTAGGCCTGCTGCTCGGCGAGCGCAGGCTTGTACAGGGCGAACCAGTAGCCGGCGGTGAGCGCGAGCGCCACGAGCACGCCGATCAGGGGGGCGCGGTGTCTCACGGGGTCTCCTCCAGGGGCAGGCCGTCGGCGTAGCGGTTGGTGTACGCGCCGCGGTCGAGGGCCACCGACCCGTTGAAGTTCATGACCGGCTTGTCGGCGACCTGCGCCTCGGCGGCCGTGGTGAGGAACGTGTTGAAGAACGCCGGTACGCGGTCGAAGTCCACGAGCACCCTCTCGACGCCGGGGGCGTAGCCGTTGACCGAGTAGCCGGCGAACTCCATCCGGCCGATCGACTCCCCGAAGCGGATCTCCCCGGCCGCGGCTACCTCCTCCTCGGCCTTCGCGGCGGTGAAGGTGAGGCTCGTCAGCGAGGCGTTCGCGGGGAAGGCGACGGCCAGGTCACCGAGCACCCGCGCGAAGGCGATCTCCCGCTCCATCGCCGAGGCGAGCAGCGCGTTGCCGTACTCGAGCCGCTCGGCGAGCTTGCGGTAGTCGTCGAGCTCGGCGACCGCCGTCTCGAGACGCGTGATCTCCGCCTGGGCCTCGTCGCGCGCCTGCTCGGCGCGGTCGACGTCCTGCAGGCGCAGGACGTAGCCGGCGCCGAGCAGGGCGACGAACAGCATGACGGCGCCGACCGTGTACTGGCTGACACGGCGCGCCCGGATGCGTTCAGCCAGCTCCCGCGGGAGCAGGTTGACGCTGACGCTCGTCGAGGCGGCCTTAGACCTCCGCCGCGCCGACGGCGAGGCCGATGGCGACGGCGAGGTAGGGCTCGGCTTCGACGAGCTGCGCGGGGTCGAGATCGACCTTGCCAATTTTCAGCTCCTGCATGGGATGGCCGCGGTCGACCGGCAGGCCGAGCGCGAAGGACAGGCGTTCCTGGAGGTTCGGCAGCTGGGCCCCGCCGCCTGAGAGCACGACCCGGTGGACCGGGATCGCCTCGGGCTGGGCCGAGTAGAAGTCGAGCGATCCGCGGATCTCCTCGACGAAGCGGTCCGCGCGTTCGGCGACGAGGCGAGCGGCCTCGTCGTGCCCCGCCGCGGCCGCCTTGGTGGCCTCCGCCTCCTCGTGGCTGATGCCGAGGGCGGTGGTGAGCGCGTCGGTGATGGCGTTGCCGCCCATGAGCAGGATGCGCACGAACTTCGGGATGCCGTTGTCGTGCACGACGATGTTCGTGACGGCGCTTCCGACGTCGAGCAGCATCTCGCCCTCACCGGCGCCGAGCAGCCGCTCGGGTGCGAGGCTGCGCAGCATCGCGAACGCGTCGAGGTCGACCTGCACGGGCGTGAGGTTCGCGGCCCGCACGCACTCGGTCATCGCCTCCACCATGGTCCGCTGCGCGGCGACGAGCAGGATCCGGCTGAAGCGGGCACCGTCCTCGGTCTCGTAGTTGTCGAGGACGTGGAAGTCGAGGATCGCCTGCTCGACGGGGATCGGGATGAACTCCTGCGCCTGGAACGGCAGCGAGCTGCGCAGCTCCGGCTCCGGCAGGTAGGGAAGGTCGACCTGGCGCACGACGACCTGCTGGTTGGCGAGGCCGAGCGCGACCTTGCGCCCCTTGAAGCCGTGGGCGGACCAGAGGCTGCGCACCGCGTCGGTGACGGCCTGGCCGTCGACGACCTCACCGTCGCAGACCGCTCCCGGCGGCAGCGGCGCCTGACCGATGCGCTCGAGGGCCGCGGGGCCGCGGCCGCCGGCGCTGACCTGCACCGCCCGCACGGCGGACGAACCGATGTCGAGACCGATGGTGGAGGGCATGGTCCAGTCATCGTCGCCCGCCAGCACTTCCTTTAGCGCTGCGGTGCCCTGCCGCCCAAGCGAACGGGTGTGGCCGCGGTCAGCCGGGCTGCGCCTCGTCGGGGCGCACCGTGGCGGCGGCGTCGAGATAGGCGTCGAGGTCCTTGCCCCGGATGCGGTAGTTCTTGCCGACGCGGATGGCGGGGAGCTCACCCGCCTTGATGAGCCGGTACACCGTCATGTTCGACACCCGCATGTGGTCGGCCACCTCGGCGACCGTCCACAGACGGTCTCCGGCCATCGCGCCATTCGGCATCCCTTGGTTCCTCTCGCATGCGCCGGAGGGCCGGCCCTTCCCCGGCGACGGCCCGCCCCTCCGCCGCTCTCGTGTGTGGTGGACGCCCCTTTGCCAGGCTCGTGCGCACCGGCACATCCTGAACACTAGGCTCACTACCCGTCAAGCACAACGCCCACGACGCACGACGAAGGGGAGGAGCCCAGTGGGCTCCTCCCCTTGTCGCGCGACGGCGTACGTGTGCTGTACGCGGTGCTCGGCTGACTAGGGTGTCGTCACGCGCGTGACCGACCCGTCGGCCGAGTCGAGCACGAAGGTGTCTCCACCAGACTGGTGGTTGGCCGTGATCGTGTAGGTGTCTGCGGTCGTCGTGGCGGTCAGGGTAACGAGCGCGGAGGCCCGGAAGCCCTCAGCCGTCAGCTGTGCCTCGGCGCCGCAGTCAAGCGGGCTGTTGTAGTTGCCGCCCTGGCCGACGGCGCAGGACTCGATCGCGATGGCAGCGTTGCGGGCGTTGCTCTGGGCGTCGGCCTCCCAGCCACGCTGGCGCTGGTTCAGGAAGGTCGGGATGGCGATTGCTGCGAGGATGCCGATGATGATGACGACGACGAGGAGCTCGATGAGGGTGAAGCCCTCTTCCCCGTCCTCCATGCGCTTCTGGATCCAACTGATCACACTGCACCTCCGGTGCGCTTGACGGTGCAAGACACTCCAGCCGCAGCGCTTCGCGAGGCAGCCCGGCGGACCGATCAATGAGGACGGTCCCGTGGCTTTGCGTCCCCGCCTTACGGCGGGTTTGCCTTTTCTGCGTCTGGTTCCCTTGCTTACCCTCAGTGCGTCGTCACTCCCCGCCCCGCCCTTGAGCCGCACGGAAGAAATCATCGGTGAATGCCGGGGATTGCGCGCCGGCGTGGACCACTACGATGGCGTCATGGCGCTCCTCGACGAGGCGGAGGGCAGGCGCTGGCTGGCGGCCGCGCGTGAGCACCTCCGTGCGGGCCGGCACGCGCGAGCCGGGGGCTTCCATGCGCACGCGGTCCTCGCCGCGGAGCAGGCGGCCCAGTGCGCGCTGAAAGCCATGCTGCGCGCGACGGGCAGCGTGGATAGTGCCCGCGGCCATTCCCTGCCCGAGCTGCTGTCCGCCGCGGCGCGGCGCTCGGGGTTCGTGGTCGACGAACGGTTGGCGGATCGCCTCGGGGAGCTCTCCGCCCACTACCAGCCCACTCGTTACCCTGACGCCCTGGCGTCCGGTACGCCCGGCGACCACTACGGGACTGAGGCCGCAGAACGTTTTCTCTCTGCGGCTGGCGAGATCATCGACGCGGCGGCCAAACATCTCGATCGGCTGCGTGTGGCGGCGCAGGAGGATGGCGATGACACCCACGCCGGCTGAGGTCATCGCCCGCCGGCGGGCCGAGCAGCAGGCGCTGGTCGCACGCGCCGCCCGTTTCGTCGTCGCGCTCGACGAGACTCTCGTCGTCCGCGGCGCCGCGGTGTTCGGCTCCGTGGCGAGGGGCGACTTCAACGACCGCAGCGACATCGACGTGCTCGTCGTCGCCGAGCGCCTCCCCGAGGATCCCGCCGAGCGCCAGCTTGTCGTCGGCTCGCCCGCGCCGGGCGGCGTGGAGGCGGTGGTCTGGAAGCCAGAGGAATGGCGTGACCGGCGGGCCCGCCGCGATCCCGTGGCGGTGGATGTCGAGGCTCACGGGATCTGGCTGAGCGGTTCCATGGAAGACCTCGAGGGCGGCGCCGGGCGGTGAGCTACTGGATGAGGTCGAAGATCTTGAACATCGGCATGTACAGGGAGATGACCATGCCGCCGACGAGGCCGCCGAGGACGCCGATCATGAGCGGCTCGAGCATGGCGGTGAGCGACTCGGTCATCGCCTCGACCTCGGAGTCGTAGAAGTCGGCGATCTTTCCGAGCATGACGTCCATAGCGCCGGTGTCCTCGCCGACGGAGATCATCTGCACCACCATGGGGGGGAACACGGCGTGCCGCGCGAGGGGCCCCGCCACGCTCTGGCCCTCCTTCACCGACATCTTCACGTCGTTGGCCGCGTCGCCGATGACGCCGTTGTTGACGGTGTCCGCGGTGATCTCCAGAGCCGTGAGGATCGGGACGCCGGCCCGCAGCAAGGTTCCGAAGTTGCGCGCGAAGCGGGCGAGGGCGAGCTTGTGGAAGAGCGTTCCGAAGACGGGGAGCTTCAGCTTCGCGCGGTCGAGCTGGTGGCGGACCTCCGGGTGCTTGCGGGCCTGCACGAAGCCCTTCCACGCGAGCGCCGGCGTGAAGATGATGAGGTACCAGTAGCTGCGCAGGATGCGCGAGGCGAGCATGAGCACGCGCGTCGGCAGCGGCAGCGTCCCGCCGAGGCTGTCGAACATCGCCACGAACGTCGGCACGATGAACGTGAGCATGATGCCGACGAGCACGACCGCCATGATGAGGACCACGACGGGGTAGGTCAGCGCCGACTTGACCTTGCGGCGCAGGTTGAGGTCCTTCTCGAGCGTGTCGGCGATGCGCAGGAGCACCTGGTCGAGCATCCCGGCCGTCTCGCCGGCCCGCACCATCGCGACGTAGAGCTTCGGGAACTCCTCGTGGTCGGCGAGCGCCTCGGACAGCGACCGGCCCGTCTCGATGTCGTTGCGGACCTCGCCGATGACCTCCTTCAGCCTCGCGTTCTCCGCCTGCTCGGCGAGGATGTTGAGCGACCGGATGAGCGTGAGCCCGGAGCTGATCATCGTGGCGAACTGGCGGGAGAAGACCGCGAGGTCCTTCAACCCGACCTTGGGACCGAATCCGGGGATCCTGATCTCGGTGGCAAGAGTCCCACTCTTTACCGCAGCGACCGACACGGGCACGTAGCCCATCTCGCGCAGCTTCGCGGCGACGACCTGAGGGTCGGGGCCCTCGAGCGTGCCGCTGTGCGTCTTGCCGGAGCGGTCGCGGACGGTGTAGCGGAACTCGGTGGCGGTCGCCATGGATGGTCCCTTACGCCTTGCCGCACAGGCGGTTGAAGTCGGCGACGTTGTTGCACTTCTCGAGGGCTGCGGAATGGCTGACCTTGCCCGCGGCGACGAGGTTGGCGAGGGACTGGTCCATGGTCACCATGCCGTGGGCCTTGCCGGCCTGGATCGCCGAGTACATCTGGTGGGTCTTGCCCTCGCGGATGAGGTTGCGGATCGCCGGGGTGGCGACCATGACCTCGCACGCCGCCACCCGCCCGTGCCCGTCGGCGGTCTTCAGCAGCTGCTGGCAGACGACGCCCTGCAGGGCCCCGCCGAGCATGACGCGGATCTGCTCCTGTTGCTCGGGAGGGAACACGTCGACGACGCGGTCGACCGTCTGCGGCGCGTCCTGGGTGTGCAGCGTGCCGAACACGAGGTGACCGGTCTCCGCGGCGGTGAGCGCCACCTGGATGGTCTCGAGGTCGCGCATCTCGCCGACGAGGATGACGTCGGGGTCCTGGCGCAGCACGTGCTTGAGCGCCTGGGCGAAGCTCAACGTGTCCGTGCCGAGCTCACGCTGGTTCACCACCGACCGCTTGTGGCTGTGGAGGAACTCGATCGGGTCCTCGACCGTCATGATGTGGGCGGCCCGCTCCCGGTTGATGACGTCGATGAGCGCGGCGAGCGTCGTGGACTTGCCCGACCCGGTGGGACCGGTCACGAGCACGAACCCCCGGGGCAGGTGCGCGAAGTTCACGATCTGCGGGGGGATCCCGAGGTCCTCGATGGACTTGATCTCGAACGGGATGACGCGCATCACCGAACCGATCGCGTCCCGCTGCTGGAAGACGTTCACGCGGAAGCGGGCGAGCTTCGGCACCGCGTAGGAGACGTCGAGCTCGAGCTCGTTCTCGAACCTCTCCCGCTGCTTCTGCGTGAGGATGCCGTAGAGCATCTTCTGCAGCTCGTCGGAGGTCATGACGGGGTAGCCGTCGAGCGGCTGCAGCTCGCCGTTGACCCGGATCATGGGCGGGACCCCGGCGGTGAGGTGGAGGTCCGAGCCGCCGTTCTTCAACAGCTCGGCGAGGACCGCGTCGAGGTCGACGGCCTGCTCCTGCTCGAAGGCGAGCAGGCCCGGTGCCGGCTCGGGGGCCGCCGGCGGCGCCGGGGGGTGGTGGTCGAGCGCCTCGATCGCCGCCGCGAGGTCGCTGCGGACGGCGAGCGCCGGCACCGCCTGCAGTCCGGTCAGGGACGTCACCTGGTCGAGGGCCGTGGTGTTGCTGGGGTCGGCCATCGCGACGATCACGTCGTGGTCCTGGCCGAACGCGACCGGGAGCGCGCCGAGCTCACGGATCACCTCCGGCGGCAGCAACGCCGCGGCCCGCGGGTCGACCGCACCGGGCGAGGTGTCGGCGAAGGCCATGCCGAGGTGGCGCGCGACGGTCGCGACGACCTGGGCCTCGGTCACCGCCCCCATCGCCACGAGGGTGCGGACGAGGGACGCGCCGTCGCCGCCGGTGGCGTGCGCGCTGGCGGTGCGCAGGGTCGGCTCGTCGACGAGTCCCTGGGCGAGGAGGAGCTGACCGAGTCCTATGCTCATGTGGGGAACCGTCGGCGCGCCGCCGCGCCGCCTTGAGCGTCACACCACCACACGCGCGATCTCCTCCAGGGTCGTGAGCCCCAGGAGCACCTTCATGAGGCCGTCCTCGCGCAGGCTGCGCATGCCCTGGGCACGGGCGGTCTTGGCGACGTCCTCCGTAGACGCGCGCGCGACGATGAGCCGCTCGATCTCCTCGCTGACGAGCATGACCTCGTGGACCGCGAGACGGCCCCGGTAGCCGGTGCCGCTGCAGCTCGCGCACCCGACGGACCGGTAGAGCAGCGGCAGCTCCCGGTCGTCGACCGCAAGCCCCGCCGCGCGCAGCTCGTCCCAGGTCGGCTGGTAGGGCTCCTTGCACTTCCCGCACAGGCGGCGCGCGAGGCGCTGAGCGAGCACGCAGTCGACCGCTGAGGCGACGAGGAAGGGGTCGATCCGCATCTCGGTGAGGCGCGTCACGGCGGAGGGGGCGTCGTTCGTGTGCAGCGTCGACAGGACGAGGTGGCCGGTGAGCGCGGCCTCCATCCCGATCTGGGCGGTCTCGTGGTCGCGCATCTCGCCGACGAGCACGACGTCGGGGTCCTGGCGGAGGATGGAACGCAGCGCCGAGGGGAACGTCAGCCCGCCCTTCGGGTTGATCTGGACCTGGCTGATGCCCGCCAGGCGGTACTCGACAGGGTCCTCGACGGTGACGCAGTTCACCTCCGGCCGGCTGATGATGTTCAGCGTCGCGTACAGCGTCGTCGACTTTCCCGACCCCGTCGGCCCCGTGACGAGGATCATGCCGTAGGGCTTCGTGAAGCTGCGCTCGTAGCGCGCGTAGTTGTCGTCGTGGAAGCCCAGGTCGGACAGCCGCAGGAGCACCGACGACTTGTCGAGGATGCGCATGACGACCTTCTCGCCCGCCACCGTCGGCAGGGTCGACACACGCAGGTCGATGCTCTTGCCGCCGGTCTTGAGGCTGATCCGCCCGTCCTGGGGGATACGCCGCTCGGCGATGTCGAGCTCGGCCATGATCTTCAGGCGACTGACGACGCCCGCGTGGATCTTCTTGCTCTGCGTGGTGACCTCGTGCAGGACGCCGTCGACCCGGTAGCGCACCCGCAGGTCGTGGTCCTGCGGCTCGATGTGGATGTCGGAGGCGCGGTCCTGGACCGCCTGGGCGATGAGGGCGTTCACGAACTTCACGATGGGCGCGTCGTCGACGACCTCGTTCAGCGCGTCGAGGTCGTCACCGCTCTCGTCGCCCTCGAGCTGGTCGACCACGTCGAGGACCGAATCGCCCGACCGGGCGTAGCGGTCGATGGCGGCCGCGATGTCGGTGCGGGTCGCCACGACCGGATGGACGTCACGGTCGGTGCTCGTGCGGATGTCGTCGAGGGCGAGCACGTTCGACGGGTCGCTCATCGCCACGACGAGGCGCCCGTCGGGGTCGTAGGCGATCGGCAGCACCCCGTAGCGACGGCACAGCTGGGCCGGCAGGCTCGCCGCGGCGAGCGTGTCGACCTGCCGGTCGGTGAGGTCGACGAACTCGAGCCCGAGCTGCTGGGCGAGCGCCGCGACGAGACCGGCCTCCGTGCACATCCCGAGCTCGATGAGGACCCGCCCGAGCGACTTCCCGGCGCGCTGCTGCTCCGCGCGCGCCCGGTGCAGGTCGGCCGGGGAGAGAAGGCCCGCGGCGAGGAGCACCTCGGCGAGCTGCTGCTGCTGGGTCGTCGAGGCTGGCATCACTGCTCCTGCCATCGCGTGACGAAGTACTGGCCGGTCGAGATGCCGTCGAGCAGGTCCTCGTCGTAGTGGAACTCCCAGCCGCCCTGGTTGAGCACCACCCGGCACGCGAGCGCCCCGTAGATCTCCACCTGCGCGTTGGACTGCTGGTTGCCGCACGAGGCGTCGGGGGCGTAGATCGCCGCGGCGATCTTCGCGTGCTGGCGGATCTGCACCGCGGCGAGCACGTTGCTGCCGGACGCGGTCTCGTCCTTCGCGAGGGTGAAGATCTGCAGGCGCCGGGCGGCCGGGCGGTTCGGGGCGGCGGGGAACCCGCCAGCGCAGGCGTTGCAGGCCACGCGCACCGCCCCCTCGACCTTGATGCGGTCGCGCACGACGACGACGAGGCCGTTGTCCGCGGTGACCGTGGTGGGCAGCCGCGTGTTGACGTCGAACACGAGCTCCCCGAAGCAGTGGTAGGCGCCGATCTCGGGGTGCGAGGCGGGGCTGGTCGGCGCGAACACCGCCTGTCGGTTGCTGCCCGATCCGGTGGCATGGTCAGACGCCTTCCACGTCGGGAAGCCCGCGCACCCGGCGAGGAGATCCTCGACGAGTGGGACCGACCCACGGATGTCGAGCGGCTCGTCGACGTTCTCGCGGAAGGGCGTCCGGCAGAACTGCGAGGTCGCCTGGGTGCACCGGGCGGGGCCGTTGTTCTCCGGGTTGGCCCAGTCGTGCACCCGCACACGGTCCGCGTAGTTCGACGTCGCGCTCGACGAGCCGACCTCGATGTTGCCGTTCGAGGCGATGATCCCGAAGCAGCTGATCGACGACGGCGGCGAGCAGCGTGTCTGCGTGCGGCTGTTGTACGAGTCGGCCTTGTTGCCGCCCGTGAAGTTGATCCCGAGGTGCGTGGCAAGCGACGCGTTGAAGATCGGCCGGTCGGTGAGCTGCGCGACAACCGTCCGTTCCGCCTCGTTGGGGCCCGTCCCGGTCGAGGTCACGACCCATTGCCCAGAGGGTTGCCGGGCAGCGGTCCAGGCGTAGTCGTAGCCGTTCGCCGTGCCGCTGCCCTGGGCGGTCGCTCCCGTCACGAGGTGGTTGTTCACCCGGAAGGTCGCCTCCTCCACGCCGGCTTCGGCTGCATGGAGGACGGTCGTGAACTCGTTGTCGAAGCGCGTGGAACGCTGATCGGCGTTTGTGCGGGCGAACACCACCGTGGTCAGCCCCGCCATGATGATGGTCACGAGCAGCGCGAGGGGGACCGACCCGCGGTCGGAGGCGAAAGCCCGACGAGGCGCGCTGAGCAGCGGGGAAGGTCGTTCAGGCATTGCGCAGCACCACCCGTGTGACGACTTCGATGGGGGGACCCTGGCCGACGTCGCGCCGCACCCGCAGGCCGACCTCGACGATCTCGGCGAGGGCCGCGGCCGGGGCGGGGCCGCCCACGTACGCGCCGGTGCTGTTCGTGCACCCGGTGACGCACGACCCGTCGGAGGCGCGGTAGGAGAACAGCGGCTGGGAGGCGCCGTTCACGAGCCCGGCCATGAGCGTGCGCGACCTGTCGCTCGTCGGTGTGCTCGTCAGGGAGGCGGTGGCGTCCCACACCCTGCGGCGCTCGATCAGCCGGCCGGCCGACAGCGTGTAGGTGTAGCGGATGCGCCTGGTCCCCCGCAGCACGTCCGTCTCGAGCCTCTCCGGGGAGGCCGCGATCAGGGCGGTGTTCACCGCGTCGCGCGAGTCCGCGGCCCGGACGTGGCGGCCGACGCCGATCATGGTGTGGTGGATGGCGGTCAGCGCCTGCACCCGCGACTCCGTGTGACGGGTGACTCGATGCGCCGACACGACGCCGGTGAGCACGATTCCGCCGATCACCGCCATGAGCAGGGTGACGACGAGCAGCTCGACGAGCGTGATGCCCTCTTCCCCGCGCAGCCGGGACGCGCCGCTCACAGGGCGCACTCCTCGTCGACGGTGACCGATACCGCGGAGGCCGCGGTCGCGGTCGCGCCGTCCGATCCCCTCACGCCGGTGACGGTGACCGTGGTCGAGCCGCCGTAGGAGCCGCCCGGGATCTCCGCCTCGAGCGACGATCCGGACTGCGTCGCCTCGACCATGCGGGCCTTAGTCGTGCCACCGCTCCACGACACGGTGACGACGTCCTCCTCGACGAGGCCGTCGATGTGCATGGCGACCCGCACCGGTGGGGTGGGTTGGCTCGGGGCGACGCAGACGGAGGTGGGTGCGACGTCGAGGCTCGTGACCGCAACAGGCTGCAGGAAGCGCACGAGCGTCGTGCCGAGCACCTCCTGCTCGTAGGGCGTCGCCCGGGTCGCCACGAACGTGAACAGGACGTCGCCGTTCGGGAACGTGTGCCCGTGCGCGCCGGTGACCGCACCGGCCCAGTTGAGGCGGTCGGTGCTGCCGAGCGACTGGACGGTGTTCGCGCTCGCGCCCCGTTGGACGTAGCGCGCGACCACGAAGTCGGCCTTGGCCGACGTGAGCGAGGCGAGGTCGAGCTGGCCGTTGCGGGCGGCGTCGAGCGTGCCGTCGGCGTTGAGGTAGACGAGGGTGGGGCGCACCTCGAGCAGGCTCAGGACGAAGTCGCTCGGCGTCTGCTCGTCGGGGTTCGGGGTGCGCAGCGACTCGACGGTGATGCTTCGCGGCACCCCCCGGTCGGACCAGTCGACCGCGACGACGAGGCGCTTGTAGTCGCCGACCTGGCTCGTCTGCGTGTTGTCGATCCAGGTGATGGAACGGCGGACGGTGAAGACCACCCCGCCGCGCGGGGCGATCGTCTCGACCGGCAGCGGCGCGCGCGTCGCTGCCGGGCGTCGGGCTTCGAGGACGACGGTGCCGGCGGGCATGGCTTGACCGAAGTTGTCGTCGCCGTAGAAGCCGACGCGGTCCCAGGGCAGCACGCGCAGGTTCTCGAGCTCCTCGTTGGCCAGGGCGGTCGCTTTCGTCCGCCCCTCCGCCTGCTGTAGCGCCCCCAGGGCGGTGGTGAAGAAGCCCGCTGAGGCGCTCATGACGACGCCGAGGATGGCGAACGCCACGAGCATCTCCACCAGGGAGATGCCGTCGTCGCCGGCGAGGCGACGACGGAGGGTGGTCTTCATGGACGGGCGCTCCGGGTCAGGGTCGGTCGTGTCCCTCTGGCTATCGGCCGTTCCCGCCTCCCGGTTGAGCGACGTCACACCGCAGCCGTCGCCTCCACCTCGTCGAGCACCGCCAGGAGGAGCTCGACGAGCAGGCCCTTCACCGACTCCCGGTCGCGCGCGTCGCACATGACGACGCGGACGGACGGTGGTGCCCCGATGCGGCGCCGGACCGTCTCGACGTCGGCCGGGGTCAGGGCCGCGCACTTGTTGAGGCCGACGACGTAGGGCACCTGCGCGATGTCGCGGAAGAACGCGAGGATGTCTGCGGCCTCGGCGATGCTGTCGTCGCGCTGGGCGTCGACGAGGACCACGAACCCGAGCATCCCCTCGGCGAGGATCTGCCACATGAAGTCGAAGCGCTTCTGCCCGGGCGTGCCGAACAGGTAGAGCACGAGCTCCGGGTCGATGGTGATGCGCCCGAAGTCCATGGCGACGGTCGTCTGACGCTTGCGCACCCTGTCGGCGTCGGTGACGTCCCGCTCCGTTGACAGGACCGCGACCTCGCTGATCGTGCGGATGAGCGAGGTCTTGCCGGCCGCGAAGGGTCCGGTGACGACGATCTTGACCGATCGGCTCGCGTCACGGCCCTTGCGCTCGGTCGCCTGGGGGCGCATCACACCCCCTTGACGCCGTCGATGAGCCGGAGCAGCAGCCCCTTGCTCACATCCTGGTCCCTGGTGAGGCGGCGCGCGGCCGCGGCGCCGTCAGGAGCGCGGGGGGCGGGAGGCGCCTCGACGGGGTCGTCGAGGCCAAGGGCGGCCAGCTCGCGCGCCATGGACGCCCGGTCGACGTCGCGGGCTGCGGCGAGGGGTCGCGGTTCGGGCACCGCCACTGGGGCCGCCTCGGAGCGCTGCGCTGCGGAGGCCGCCGTGACGACCGGGGGCTCCGCCGCGAACCCGGCGTGCTGCAGCCGCTGGCGCAGCGTCGTGAGGCGCTCGCGGGCGGGGTCGTCGCCCGGGAACGGGGCGGCGGGCCCCGCCGGTCCGCCGACGGCCCCGGCGGGCTCCTCACCAGCCGCCGGCCCGGTGGGCGGCTCGCCGGTGAAGCCCTCCGGGGTCGCCTCGTCCGCCGGGGAGGGCACCGGCTCGAGCGTCTCCTCCCCGGGCAGGCCCACCGGCTCGGCGGGGCTCAACGGCTCCTCGGTCGGGTCCTGCGCCATGAAGAAGGCCAGCGGGTCAGGGTCAGGAGCCTCGTGGCGGTCCGGGGGACCCACCGGGTCCCGCGTCGCCAGCTCCACGGGGACCGGCACCGGCAGCCGGGTCGCCTCGTCATCGAGCAGGCCGACCGGCTCGATGAGCCGCTCCGCCGGCATGGCCGCCGGCTCGGCAGCCCCGACATCGGCGGGCGACGGGTGGACGATGCCGGAGGGCTCCGGCGTGGGGGTGCGCGCCTCGCCCTCGTCGAGGCGCCGCAGCGCCTCGTGACGGGCGCGGGCCGGGGACCACGACTCCGTGCCGGAGCGGACCGTCAGCAGGCCGGCGTCGACCAGGCCCGCGACGATCTGGGCGGTCCTGAACTCTCCCTGCCCGGTCAGCTCCGCGAGGTCCGCGGCGGAGCGGCCGCCCTCCACCATCGCGACGAGGCGCCACTGCGCGGCGTCGAGGGCGACCGTCCCGGCGCGCAGGTCGGTGGTGAGTGCGACGACGGAACCCGGCGGGGGCAGGAGTCGGGCGATACGCTCCCACTCGTCGAGGCGCCGGGTGCTCTCGGCGATGAGCTCGTCGACCACCACGGTCACGAGACCCGGAGCGGTGGCCGGCGCCGAGTCGAAGGCGAAACCGCCGTCCTCGACGCGCATGAGCGTGAAGACCGCGTCGGCGATCTGCTCGCGCACGACCTCCCGGAGGGTCTCCTCGGCGCCGGCGCGGTCACCTGTCAGCTCTCCCGCGAGCGACGCGAGGTCGCCGCTGCGCTGCGCGGCGAGCACACGGTCGAGGCCCGCCGGGTTGATGACGCCGCGGTCGAGCAGGCGCGCGCCGAGCTGCAGCCGCCCGACGTCGGACACCGCGAAGCACACCGCGCCCTCGTCGAAGTGCACCTGTCCCTCGCCGTGGCTGACGGCGACGCGGAGGACGCCGGTCTTGCCGGTGAGGGCGAGCAGACGGAAGACGTCGGGGAGGCGGAACTCGTTCAACCGGCCTTCGAGCATGTCGCGCCCGCTTCCTACTCGACCCAGGGCGCGAACCCGGCGTCGACCGGGGCTGCGCCGTTGGGCGGCCTGCTCGACCGGCTGGGCGAGGATCGTGCCGATGACCTCCGCCGACCGGCGCATCTCGTAGATCATGAAGCCGATCTTGGCGGACCGGCCGGTCACCGCTGCCAGGACCGCCTGGTCACGGGCGGACATGAGGAAGACGAACCCGAACTCCCCCTCCACGAACAGCTGGCGCATCTCGCCTCGCCCGAGCCCGACAGCCGCCTGCTCGCCGAGGGAGAGCAGCGCCGCCGACATCGCGCCCACCCGGTCCTCCTCCATGCCCTCCGGCAGCGCGGAGACCATCGCGAGGCCGTCGAAGCTCACCACCGCGGCGGCCTCGACGTCGGGTGACGTCTGGAGGAAGTCGTTCAGCGCCGCGGCGAGCCGCTCGGCCTTCGTGTCGCTCATGGGATCCTCGGGGTGCTCGGGGGGAGTCCCCGAGAGCATCGGCAGGTGCCCGCCCGGCCTTGACCCCGCCTGCTGCCGCCTCGTCGGCGGCTCAGGAGGTCATCGCCCGAGGGCGGCGAGGGCCGCCGCCCGCATGGCCTCGAGGGGGGCCGCGCCGCCGGTCCACCGCTCGAATGCGCGCGCGGCCTGTGCGACGAGCATGCCGGTCCCGTCGTGCGCCTCGGCCCCCGTGGCCCGGGCCGCCGCGAGGAACGGCGTGTCGGTGGGCCCGTAGACGAGGTCGAGCGCGACCTGGCCGGGCCCGAGGCGCATGAACCGCTCGGGCAGCGCCTCGCCCTGCAGTCCGAGGGGGGTGGCGTTCACGACCACGTGCGGGTCCGTGACGGGACCGGTGTCCGCGCCGAGCCGCCGGGCGAGTGCGGCCACCTCGCGCGCGGCGTCCTCCCGGCGGGCGACGACCTCCACGCGCGCGCCGAGGCGCCCGAGCGCCACCGCTGCCGCCCGCGCGGCTCCACCGGCTCCGAGGATCACCGCTGTCGCGCCCGCGTCGAGGCGCAGCTCCTGCTCGAGCACGCTCTGGAGTCCGGCTGCGTCGGTGTTGTCGGCGAGCAGCCGGTCGCCCTCCCAGAACAGCGTGTTCGCCGCACCGACGGCCTCCGCCTCGGGGGTGCCGGCGTCCACGAGGCCGAGGACCGCACGCTTGTGCGGCACGGTGACGTTCGCGCCGAGGAACGCGAGCGCGCGCAGCCCCCGCACCGCCTCCGCCAGCCGCTCCGCGGCGACGTCGCAGGCGAGGTACGCGGCGTCGACGCCCGCCGCGGAGAATGCCGCGGTGTGGATCTCGGGCGAGATGCTGTGCGCGACCGGGTGTCCGAGCAGGCACACGAGCCGCGTGCGCGACGTCGTCACGACAGACCACCCGTCGGGAAGCCGTTTACCCGCACGCCCGTGTGTCCTAGGCTGTGGTCGATGTCAACAAGAGTCATCTACATGATCCTAGTGTTGTCTGCAGCCCTCGCGGCCGGCGCGGGAGCGGCAACACTCGGCGGGTCCGGCCACGAGCCCGTGCTCGACATCACCTTCCCGATCATCGGGCCTGCCGAGGTCGCCGACGACTACGGGGCCCGCCGGTCGGGCGGCGCTCGGGCGCACCGGGCCACCGACGTCTTCGCGCCGATGGGCACACCGGTGCACGCGGTGGCCGCGGGCAAGGTCAGCTGGATGCCCGGCCGGCACCCCACGGCGGGCTACGCCCTGCACATCCGCGACGACGCGGGGCGCGTGTACGCCTACTACCACCTCGGTCCCCACACCGGCACCGCGGCGCAGGCGTACGCGCGGGGTGTCGCCGAAGGTGTCCGGGTGGCTCGCGGCCAGGTGATCGGCTACGTCGGAGACTCGGGCAACGCCGCCGGAGGCCGACCGCACCTGCACCTGGAGATCCACGACGACCGGGTCGTCGACCCGCACGGCACGAACCGGCTCAATCCCTATCCCTCGCTGGCCGAGGCGCGGCGACGGGGCGACTACCCGGGCGCAGGGTCGACGTCGCGCGGCGGCGCTCGCGCGGGCGTGCTGCGGCTCGGCGACCGCGGCCGCGCGGTGGCGGCGTGGCAGGCGGAGCTCAACACCGTGCGCGTGACCGCCCTCACGGTCGACGGGGCCTTCGGTCCGCAGACGCACCGGGCGACCCGTGAGCTCCAGGAGGCCGCCGGCATCGCCGTCGACGGCGTCGTGGGGCCCCAGACCCGTGCGGCACTCGCCGCCCGCGCGCCCTCCGCGGGGGTGCTGCGTCGCGGCGACCGGGGCCCCGCCGTGCGCGCCTGGCAGCAGCAGCTGAACGGCGTCCGGGAGCGACCCATCGGCGTCGACGCGGTCTTCGGCCCGCAGACCGACCGGGCCACCCGGGCGTTCCAGCGCGCCGCCGGCATCGCCGACGACGGCGTCGTCGGTCCCCGGACCCGCGCCGCGATGTCGCGACGCTGACGCGGGAAGGGGGGGTCAGGCGCCGTCCCCGCGGTGCCCTATTCGGCGCGCCGCTGGCGCGCCTCGCGCACCTTCGCGTTGTGCTCCTCGAGGGTTCGGGAGAAGCCGTGCTCTCCGGTCTCGGGGTCGACGACGACGTAGTACAGGTAGTCCTCGTCAGCGGGGTCCGCCGCGGCGCGGATGGCGGACTCCCCCGAGCCCGATATGGGGGTGGGGGGCAGGCCGTCGTAGCGGTAGGTGTTCCAGGGGGAGTCGATCTCGAGATGCCGGTTGAGCACCCGGTCGAGGTGCTCGCCGTGGGCGTAGATGACCGTCGCGTCAATCTGGAGCCGCATGGGCCGCTCGAGCCGGTTGTGCAGCACCGCGCTGACGAGCCGCTGCTCGTCGGGGAGCCGCGCCTCCCGCTCGATGAGCGACGCGAGGATGAGCACCTCGTAGCGCGTGAAGCCCTCGGGCACGTCGACCGACTCGAGGATGTCCTCCGTGCGCTCCACGAGGCGGTCGAGGACGTCCTCGGCGGTGGCGTCGGTACGAAACTCGTAGGTGTCGGGGAACAGCAGCCCCTCGTACTGCGCGAAGTCACGCGGCCCCTCGGGAAGGCCGCTCGGGACCCAGTCGGGTAGCGGCACGCTCGTCAGGGCCGCTTCGAGCTGCGACACGGTGAAGGGCGAGCCCTCCGCCTCGGCGATGCGCTCGAGCGTCTGGGTGACGGTGCGGCCTTCGGGGATCGTCACGCGGAAGCTGTCCGCCCGCCGCTGGCCCTCCCCCGCGGCGAGCTCCTCGAGCGCGGCGTCGGTTCCCATCCCGGTCCGCAGCCGATAGGTGCCCGTGCGGATGCGCTCCGCCCGCTCGTCGAAGCGGGCGGCGATCTTGAACGCGACCGCGGAGCGCACGACGCCCGCGTCGGCGAGGATGTCGCCGACGGCCGACGCGCCGATGCCCTCGGGGATCTCCACCGTCACCGGCTCGCCCTCCCCGGAGCCGCCGCCCGTGAGCGCCCCGAGGGCGGCCACGCCAGCGGCGAGCAGCACGCCGACGACGACGAGTGCGAGGAGGAACCCCTTCGAGCCCTTCGACAATGCCATGGTGCGCGTCACTCCCTCGGTCTGCGCTGAGCGTCCAACCATCCCTGCAGGACGATGGCCGCGGCGACCTGATCCCGTTCGGTCCGGCGCTGCCCCCGACGCCTGCCCGCTGCGAGGAGCACCCGCTCGGCCTCGGCCGAGCTCAGGCGCTCGTCCCACAGGCTGACCTGCAGCCCTTCGTCGCCGAGCGCGCGGGCGACGGCCCGTGCGCGGGCGGTGGACGCGGTGTCTCGCCCGGACATACCCCGCGGGAGGCCGACGACAACCCGCCGGCAGCCGTGCTCCGCCGCCGCAGCGGCCACGGCGGCGGCGAGCGCCGCGGGCTCCTCGGCCGCCGGGATGGCGCCCACCGGCGTCGCGACGACCTCGCCCGGGTCACTCACCGCCAGCCCGACGCGCACCGTACCGACGTCCACCCCGAGGACCCGGCCCATCTAGCGCTGCAGCGCCTCGCGCGCCGCCCGCCGCGACGCCTCGATCGCCTCGGCCAGCCGCGCGCCGTGCCGCCCGCCGGCCTGCGCGGTGTCGCCCTTGCCTCCCGCGCCTCCGCCGACGGCGCGCGCACCGGCAGCGAGCACGTCGCGGGCCGCGAGCCGACCGGCGAGGTCGGGCGTGACCGCGGCGAACAGCTGGGCGTTCCCGTCGGGGGTGGCGCTGCCGAGCACGACGACGCCCGAGGCCATGCGGTTGCGCAGGTCGGTGGCGAGGAGCTTCAGGCTGTCGCGGTCGGCGCCCTCCACGGTCGCCGCGAGCACCTGCGCGCCGTCCACACGCTCCGCACGCTCGAGCAGCGACCCCGCGCTCGCCATGAGCGCCTGCCGGCGGACCCGCGCCATCTCCTTCTCCGTCGCGCGGAGGCGCTCCAGGAGGTCCGCGACCCGCCCGGGCAGCTCGTCCGTCGACACCTTCAGCATGCGGGCGACCTCGTCGGCGATGAGCCGCTCGCGCGAGAGGTACGCGAAGGCCTCCGGTCCGGTGACCGCCTCGATGCGCCGGAGGTTCGCGGCGATCGACCCCTCGCTCAGGACGGTGAACATCCCGACCTCCGCCGCGTGGCCGACGTGCGTCCCCCCGCACAGCTCCCGGGAGAAGTCGCCGATCTCCACGACCCGCACGTGCTCGCCGTACTTCTCCCCGAACAGGGCGATGGCGCCGAGGCGCCGCGCCTCCTCCTGGGACGTCTCCACGGTGCGGACCTCGGGGTCGGCGGCGATACGGGTGTTCACCCGCTCCTCCAGCTCGGCGACCTGATCGCGGGTGACCGCCTCGAAGTGGGGGAAGTCGAACCGGAACCGCCCCGCGTCGATCGCCGACCCGGCCTGCGCCGCGTGGTCGCCGACGACGTCCTTGAGCGTGGCATGCAGGATGTGCGTCGCGGTGTGCCCGCGCCGGATCGACGCGCGGCGGGCCCGGTCGATCTCCGCGTGGGCGTCCTGGCCGGTGTGGACCTCGCCCGCGGCGACGCGGGCACGGTGCACGACGAGCCCGTCGACGGGCGCCAGGGTGTCGAGCACCTCGATGCGGCCCGTGTCGGTCGTGATGATCCCGTGGTCGCCGAGCTGGCCGCCGCCCTCGGCGTAGAACGGCGTGGTCGGCAGCACGACCTCGAGCTCGTCGCCCTCCTCCGCGTGCTCGACGAGCCCGGAGGTGGTGAGCAGCGCGCCCAGCCGGGTGTCGGCCGCCTCGTCGGTGTAGCCGACGAACCGGACCGGGCCGACCGTGCCCGCGGCCAACCGGTAGGTGTCGAGATCCGGTCCGCGCCGCTCGCCGCCCCCGGCGCCCGCGGCCCGCGCACGGGCACGCTGGGCCTCCATGTGCTCGGCGAACGCGTCGCGGTCGAGCTCGAGGCCATGCTCCGCCGCGATCTCCAGGGTGAGGTCCACGGGGAAGCCGTAGGTGTCGTGCAGCGCGAAGGCGGTGTCGCCGGGCAGCTCCGCCGCGCCCTGCTGCTTCGCGTGGGCGATGGCCTGGTCGAGCATCGACAGACCCGTCCGCAGCGTGCGAGCGAAGCCCTCCTCCTCGGCTCTCGCGACGCGGCTGATGAGCTCGGCCTGCTCCCGCAGCTCCGGCCACGCATCCCCGAGGGTGGCGATGACCGATTCCATCATCGCCGGCATGATCGGGCGCTCCTGACCGAGGATGCGGGCGTGCCGCACCGCGCGCCGCAGCAGCCGACGCAGGACGTAGCCGCGCGCCTCGTTGCTCGGCAGCACCCCGTCGGCGATGAGGAAGCCGGCGCAGCGTGCATGCTCGGCGATGACCCGCAGGGACACGTCACGGGGGTGACGATCCGCGGTGCCGCCACCCTCGTAGGCGACACCGGTCACCTCCGCCGCCCGTTCGAGGATCGGGCGCAGGACGTCGGTCTCGTAGACGTTCGGCACGTCCTGCAGGAGCACGGCCATGCGCTCCAGGCCCATGCCGGTGTCGACGTTCTGCCGCGGCAGCTCACCGAGGAGCCCCCCGGCGTCGTCGCGCTCGAACTGCATGAAGACGAGGTTCCAGTACTCCATGAACCGCGACTCGTCGACGACCGGGCCGCCGTCGCGGCCGTGGTCGCGGCCGCGGTCGTAGTAGAGCTCGGAGCACGGGCCGCAGGGCCCTGCCGCGCCGGTCGACCAGAAGTTGTCCTCCTTGCCGCGCCGCTGCACCCGATCGGGGGCGATGTCGGTCTCGGACAGCCACAGCTGCTCCGCCTCGTCGTCCTGGGTGTAGACCGTGGCCCAGATCCGTTCGGGGTCGAAGCCGAACCCCTGGGGCGGGGGGGACACCGAGATCTCCCAGGCCCAGCTGATCGCCTCGCGCTTGAAGTAGTCGCCGAAGCTGAAGTTGCCGAGCATCTCGAAGAAGGTGAGGTGGCGGGTGGTCATCCCGACGTTCTCGATGTCGACGGTCCGGGCGCACTTCTGCACGCTCGCCGCCCGAGGGTGGCGCGGCGTCGCCTCGCCGAGGAAGTACGGCTTGAACTGGACCATGCCGGCGACGGTGAGCAGCAGGGTCGGGTCGTTGGGGATGAGCGACGACGACGGCCACACGCGATGGTCGCGTGCGGCGAAGAAGTCGAGGAACGTGCGGCGGATGTCGGTCGAGCGCATCGTGGCTTACCTGCTGAAGGGCGGCTGTTCGGTCGCTCCCCATTGTGGTGCCTGCGCGGCCCGCGGCCCATCTGCGCTCCAGCCGGGCACGTCCCGACCGCCTTCCACCACCCGGTAGGCGGCGCGCAGCTCGGCCTCTCTGGCCGCGGCCGCCGCGCGCCCCGCCGCGAGCGCTTCACGGACCCGCGACCCGAGAGCGCCCGCACGGTCGCCGGCACTCGCGGCGATCGCCTCCGGGCGCAGACGTTGCTGGGTCCGCTCGACCTTGCGGACCGCGTAGATGCCGAGCGCGACCCCCGCGCCGAGTCCCGCAGCGGTGAAGAACACCCTCCGCAGCACGCTACGACGCCTTCTTCGCCCGGCGGGCCGTGCGCAGCGCGACGCTCGTGCCCGACGCGAACGCGAGCGCCTTGATGAGCGGGTTGGCGATCGCCGCGTGCACGACTTCGGCGATGCTCTCACCGGTGGCCGAGATGTGCTGGACACTCGCGACGATGGTGTCGACGCGGGCCAGCTCGGTGTTGACCCCCGCGACGGTCTCGTTCACGCCGCTCAGCAGCGGCACGGTCTGCGCGGTGACCTGCTCGACGCTGCGGGTGAGCTCGCGCACGGTGCCGACGAGGGTCAGCAGCAGCGCCATGAGCCCGACCATGGACCCGCCGAAGGCGACGGCGGCGATGATCGCCGCGACGCCGAAGAAGCTCGCGTCGAGCAGGATGCCGGCCGCCACGAACCCCGCGGCCACGACGAGCACCACGACGACGGACGCCAGGACGCCACGAGACCTCATGGTCGTTTCCCTTCCTGGTGCAGTCGACGACGCTGTCGCGGCGCGGCCCGCCGCGCGGCAGAGCCTAGCGGACACACCGGTGGAGGTGGCGGGACGGGCGCGGGCCCTGCCGCGACTGCACAGCACCCGTCTGCCGCCATACTGGCGCCGTGAGCTGCCGAACCACCGCCCGGTGCGGGCGCGCCGTCGCCGTGTGCGCCACTACCCTGTGGGTGCTGCTGCTCGGCGCCTCTTCGGCGGCAGCGCACCCGTTCGGCCCTCCGCCGACCGCCCTCGTGTCGGCGTCCGGACATCAGGTGGTCGTGGAGTGGGGCGCCCCCACCGACGACGCCCTCGTCGTCGGGATGGCGCTCGGGGTCCTTGACGACACGAGCCTCGAGCGCTACCTCGAGGGTCCCGTGCAGGTGGCGCCGCCCGCCGCCAAGGAAGCGGAGCTGTCCGCGTCGGCGGAGCTCGTCGACTACCTGCTCGACCGGATCGTGGTCACCCAGGACGGCCGGCGCTGCGACGCCAGCGTCGCGCCGATCGACAGCTTCCTCACCGACGGCGCCCGCGTCATCCACCAGTGCCCCCGACCGGTGACGGTGGTCGACCTGCGCATCGCGATGCTCCACGACGTCCACGACGCCTACCGCACGTTCGCCGTCACCGAGGGGACGGGCACGCCGGCCCAGTCGGTGTTCACCGTGGAGCGCGCCGAGCAGCGCTGGGACTTCACCGCCTCGCCCGCTTCCGGGGCCGCCGCACGCCCCGCACGCCGGGCGTGGCTCGTGCCCGTGCTCGCGACCGTCCTCGGGCTCGCGGGCGGCGCGCTTGCGTGGAGGCGCCGGTCGGGGCAGCGGTCGTGATCAGCGCTGGTGCGCTCGCGCTGGCCCAGGCGGAGCTCGGCTGGCTGGAGGAGCACTTCGTCCGGCTCATCGACGCCGACCGCGTCGGCCTGCCGTTCGCCGCGCTCGCGCTCGCGGTGGCGGTCGGCATCGGCATGGTGCACGCGCTCGCGCCGGGCCACGGCAAGGCCGTCATCGCCGCCTACCTCGTCGGATCACGCGGGCGCCCGCGAGACGCGCTCACGCTCGGCGGGGTCGTCGCGGCGATGCACACGGGCTCGGTGCTCGTGCTCGGCCTTTCGCTGTACCTGTTCACCCGGGCGGCCGCCGGGGCGGACCGGCTCGCGCCCGTTCTGAGCCTGCTGGCGGGCCTGCTCATCGTCGCGGTCGGCGCGGGCCTCGTGCACCGCCAGGTGCGCCTGCACCGGTGCGCACACGTCCGCACGTCCGGGGAACGCGCGCCACACCACCACGACCACGACCACGGCCACGACCTGCCCGAGGAGGTGTCGCCGCTGTCCCGGCGCGGCCTCGTGCTCCTCGGCGTGTCGGGGGGCCTGCTGCCGTCACCGTCGGCGTTCCTCGTCCTGGCCACCGCCCTGTTCGTGGGCCGGGCCGCGTTCGGCCTGCTGCTCGTCGCGGCCTTCAGCGTCGGCCTGGCGGCGTCGCTGACGGCGATCGGGCTCGCGACGCTGCGCGGGCGCGACCTGCTCGCCCGCCGAGCCGTCCGCAACCCGCGCCTCGCCCGCGTCACGGGCGTCCTGCCGCTCGTGTCGGCCGTCGCCGTGCTCGCCGGGGGGCTGTGGGTGACCACCCTCGCGGCCCTGCGCCTGTAGGCTCGGCCGGCGCCGCAGCGGGGCGTGCGACGCCGCCCGGGTCAGCCGCTGGGGGCCTCGTCGTCCATGGAGTCGTCGCCCTCCCAGGCCCGGTCGACGTCCCAGGCCTCGTCGACGTCCTCGGCGTCGTCGACGCCCTTTTCGTCGGGCTCGATGTGCTCGAGCGGGTCCCGCTCGTCGTCGAACTGCGGCGTGTCGTCCATCCCACAGGTTTAGCACCTCCTGAAGGCGTGGAGGTTCAGGTGCGAACCGACCGAAAGGAGATTGGGCATGGCTGTCGCCCGTGTGACGGAGATCACGAGCACCTCGCCGACGAGCTTCGAGGATGCGATCCAGAAGGGCCTCGAGCGGGCCACCCAGACGCTGCGCAACATCGAGGGCGCATGGGTGAAGGAGATGGAGGTCCGGATGCGGGACAACGAGATCACCGACTACAAGGTGAACCTCAAGGTCACGTTCGTGCTCGAGGATCCCTCGTAGGACGGGCGTCTGGTTGCCCCGGCGGTGCGGTTCGGGGCAACCGCACGTTCGTGTGCCCGCGGAGCGGTTCTCCCAGGCGTCGGGCCCGCCACCGGCGCGGTGTCGTCGCCAGGTGGCGGACCGCCGCCACCGCGAACGCCGCACCGCTGTAGAAGTGGTAGAAGGCATGCCACGGCATGGTCCGCACCGCGAACCAGGCATCCCGCCGCTCGGCGAGGAACCGCCACAGAGGCCAGTCGAGGGCTAGGGCGGCGAGGCAGAGAGCGACGGCCCAGCCGGCGGCCGCCGCCGACGCGGTGACGAGCGCTGCGGTCGCCATGGCCGTGGCCGCTCCGGTCAGCGCCACCTTCACGCGGGCGGCCACATCGACGTTGAGATCGTTCTGCATGTGGCGGGTCAGCAGGATGAGCTCGCTCCAGGGCAGCGCGCGGAAGAAGACGTCGGCGCGGAGCAGCGACCGCCACCCCCAGCGCTTCATGTGCGTCACCTGGAGCGTCTTGACGACGTGGATGCTTCCCCCGGCCGCGCGCAGGCGGTAGCCGAACTCGATGTCCTCGATGCAGGGCCGGTCGTAGGACTCGAGGAAGCCGCCGAGCGCGTCGAAGGCGTCGCGCCGCACGAGACCGCACGCGCCCCAGAACGTGTGCCCCCGCACGCGGGCGCGCTGGTGCATGAAGTGGTTGAGGAGGTTCTTGTACTGCGAGGCGAAGTTCGTCTCGGGGGGAGCGTCGTCGTACGAGCCGATGACCGCCTGGACGTCAGGGCGCGCCGCGAGGTAGCTCGCCGCCTCGGCGATGACCGTGGGCCGTGCGAGCACGTCGGCGTCGAGGAAGAACACCACATCGCTGGCCGTCGCGGCCGCGCCGAGGTTGCGGGCCACGGCCGGCCCGCACCGGTGCGGTGTGCGCACCACCCGCACACCCTTCGCCCGGGCGAGGTCCCCTTCACCGTGGTCGGTGCCGTCGACGACGACGACCACCTCCGCGGGGCGGGGGCGCATGCGCGCCACCGCGTCCAGACAGCGGGCGAAGGCGGGCCCCCCGCGGTGCACCGGGATCACGACGGCGATGCTCGGCGTCGTCACCGTCCGCTGCGTGAACCGCTGCCCGACGGGCGCCGCGGCGGGCGCCGGCAAGCTCTCGGCAGGACGCACGGAGAAGGCTCCGATCATCGGACGGCAGGCGCGCCATCGAGGCGGCACGGGACGCTGGCAGCCTAGTCGGTCGCGGCCCGGTTTCGCCACATCCGCACCCCATGCGCGTCCGACGTCCACCCGCCCCCCGGTCGGGTCGGCATACGATCCGAGGCCACCTTCCTATGGACGTCGCCGCCGACCCTGTCCGCCGCCCCCCTCGCGGGGGCACGTTCTCCGACGCGCGGAGCGCCGCGGCGGCCGGCCGGCGGCGCGCGGTGGTCGCCGTCGCGCTGCTCGCCGCCTACGTCGCACAGCTCGCCGTCGCCGCCACCCGTCACGAGCCCTGGTTCGACGAGGCGCAGGCGTGGCTGCTCGCGCGGGACAGCGGTGTGTGGGAGCTGCTCACCCAGCGCCTGCGCTACGAAGGCACACCGGGCCTGTGGCACCTCCTGCTCGTCGTGCCCGCCCGGCTGGGGCTGCCGTACGCGACAGCGCACCTGATCGCCCTGGTGGCGGCCACCCTCGCCGCGGTGCTGCTCGTGCGCTCCAGCCCCTTTCCCCGCTGGCTGGTCGGGCTGCTGCTGTTCTCGTTCGTCCTCGGCTACCAGTACGCGGTGGTCGCTCGGAGCTACGTGCTCGTGGCCCCCCTGCTGTTCGCCCTGGCCGCGATCTACCCCCGCAAGGCGACGGCGGTGTGGCCCTTCGTCGGCCTGCTCGCACTGCTCGCCAACGTCAGCGCCCACGGCACGCTCATCGCGGCCTGCATCGCGGCCGTGCACCTCCTCGACGTCGTGCGCTCCCGCAACGCCCTGTCCCGCCGGGCCCTCGCCCACCACGCGGCGGCGCTGGCGTCGCTCGCCGTGGCCGGCCTGCTCGTCGTGGCCCAGCTGTGGGTCCCCGACGACCACCTGCCGCGCGCGGGCTACGTGCCCCCCGGGGGCGCCGACCTCGTCGCGGTGATGGCGACGACGGCCAACCGGGCACTGGCCGACCACGGGCTGCTCACGTGGGCAGCCATCGTCGTGTCGGCCTGGTGGTTCGCCCGGCGGGGGACCCTGCTCGTGTGGCTGCTGCCCACGGTCGGGCTGCTCGCGTTCTTCGCGAGGGTCTACCAGAGCGCCTGGCACGACGGTCTGCTCGTGCTCGTGTGGGTGTTCGCCCTGTGGGTGAGCTTCACCGCGGCCCCCATGGCCGGACGCCTCGACCGCGGGCTCCGGACGGCCCTGCTCGCCGTGACGGCCGCCGTCCTCGCCGTGCAGGTGACCTGGTGGGCGCAGACCTGGTACCACGACGTCACGCAGCCGTACTCGGGGAGCCCCGCGCTCGCGGCGTACCTCGACGAGCTGGACCTCGATCGTCGGGTGGTGTGGGGGCGGGAGTTCCACAGCCTCGGCGTCCTGCCCTACTTCCCGGCGAACATCTACGACAACCTTCACGGCGGTGATGCGCGCGCCTACCTCAGCTGGCAGCGCCCCTATCCGCTGGTGGACGACGACGAGGCGATACGCGAGGCCCTGCCCGACCTCGTGGTCTGGGGTGTGAAGTTCCCCGGTCACGAGCACGTCACCGTCCTCGACACCTACGACGTCGAGGCCTTCTTCCCCGGCGAGATCTTCTACAAGGACCGGGTCCTCGAGCAGGACGCGTTCTACCTCCTGCGCCGCAAGGACCCCGGGCAGGGCGCCGGGCGGTGAGCGGGCCACCACCGCTGCCCTCGGCAGAGCCGCCGAGTGGGGTCGACCCCGTCGTCGACGCGGCGCTTCCCGGCCTGCGGGGACGCTCCGCGCGCGGCGGAGCGCTCCTGCTCGGCGCCCAGGCGGTGCTGTTCATCGCGGCGCTCGCGTCCACGGCGGTGCTCGCCCGGGTGCTCACCGTGCGCGACTTCGGTCTGTTCTTCATGGTCGCCGTGCTCGTGAGCTTCGTGAGCAGCTTCCGCGACTTCGGCTTCCCCATGGCGACCGTGCACGCCCCTCACATCGAGCAGCGCGCGGTGAGCGCGCTCTTCTGGCTGAACGCCCGCCTCAACGCCGCCCTGCTCGTCGCCATGGTCGCGCTCGCTCCGCTGCTCGCGTGGTTCTTCCGCGAGCGCCAGCTCGTCGCGATGACCGTCGTGCTGGCGGCGAGCCTGACCGCCAACGGGCTCACGAAGATCCACCTCGGGCTGCTCCGCCGCGAGCTGCGCTTCGCCGCGGTGACGGCGATCACCGTCACCGCGGCGCTCGCCGGCGTCGCGGTGGCGATCGTCGCGGCGCTCGCGGGCGCCGGCTTCTGGGCCCTCGTCCTCCAGCAGGTGGTCCAGCACGTCGGCGAGACGGTCGGGCTCTGGACCGCCTGCCGCTGGCGCCCGAGCGGGCCCGCCCGCGCCCCGCACGGTGACGAGGCGTACACGGCACTGCGCCGCTACGGCGGTGACGTCACCGTGGCCCGGGTGCTCACCCACGTCGCCCAGAACCTTGACGCCGTGCTCGTCGGGCGGTTCGTCGGCACGGTGGCGCTCGGGCTCTACCAGAACGCCTACCGCTGGGCCACCGTGCTGCTCGAGCAGCTCTACACGCCCTTGCAGGCCGTCGTGGTGGCGACGCTCAGCCGGGTGCGCGACGACACGGAGCGCTACCGCTCGCACTTCCGCGCCGTCGTGCGCGCGGTGATGGCCGTCGTCGTGCCCGCCCTCGTCCTGCTGTTCCTCGAGGCCCGTGCCTTCGTCCTCGTGCTGCTCGGTCCCCAGTGGGTCGAGGCGATCCCCCTGTTTCGGATCCTGCTCGTCGGGGCGCTCGCCGCCAACGTGCCCTTCGTGCTGAAGTGGGTCTACTACTCCGAGGGGCAGACGCGCCGGCAGCGGAGCTGGGCCTTCATCGCCACGCCGGTGACGGTGGTCGCCGTAGCCGCCGGTGTCGCGGGGGGCGCCACCGGGGTGGCGGCCGGCTTCGCCGCCTCGCAGGTCGCGCTCACCTACCCGGCGGTCCGCTACTGCCTCGCCCGCTCGGGACTCCGCGAGCGGGACTTCTGGTCGGTCGTGTGGCGCCCCGCCGTCACGTCGCTGCTCGCTGCGGGCGCGGTCGTCGCCGCCCAGCGCGCGGGGCTCGTCTGGGACCGCCAGCTCTACCACCTCATCGCCGCGACGCTCTTCTTCGGGGCCGCCTACGCGGGCTCCTGGGTCATGACGCCGGGCGGGCGCACCGAGCTGGCGGCGATGTGGCGGGTCGTCACCGCGTTGCGGGACAGCGGCGAGGAGCTCGGCGACGCACCTGCTCAGAGGTAGACGACCCGCTGACGGATGCTGCCCTGCACCTGACCGACCGCGATCCCCACGTCGTACAGCCACCGGCCCCAGCCAGCCCGGTCCCGCACGAGCGGCAGACGGACCACGAAGCTCAGCCATTTGAGCACCACCCAGGGCAACGGCCGCCGGGGCATGCCGCTCGACCGGAAGGCCCGGTAGTAGGCGGCGCTCGACCGGCCGTAGCGCCGGGCCTGGCGGAAGATGCCCGCGAGGTCGGTGCGGTAGCGGTAGTGCACGACCGCGTCGGGTACGAACCGCAGGGGCACCCCGGCGAGCTGCACCCGCCAGCAGAAGCCGACGTCGTCGCCGTAGCGCCGCCCGGTGGGGAACCCACCGACCGCGTCGAACACCGACCGCACGACGCCGAGCGTGCCGCCGAACGCCCACGGCAGGAAGCCGAACACGTCGTTGAGGTCACGCTCCTGCTCGACGAGCCGCGTCCGGGCGACCCAACCGGTGTTGAGGGTCCGCGTCTCCAGCCGCGCGGCGACGAAGTCGCTCCGCTCGAGGGCGGCGGCCATAGCCTGGAGGTAGCCGGCGCCCGCACGGTCATCGGCGTCGAGGAAGAGCAGCGCCTCGCCCGAGGCCGCCGCCGCCCCGGCGTTGCGGGCGTGGGCGACCCCCGAAGCGCCGGCCGCCACGATGCGCAGGGCGGGCAGCCGGGAACGGAACGAGGCGGCGACGGCCCGCGTCGCGTCGGTGGAGGCGTCGTCGACGACGACGACCTCCCAGGCCCCCCGGTAGTCCTGGTCCGCCAGGGCGGTGAGCTGACCCCCGAGGAGCCGCTCCTCGTTGTGGCAGGGGATGACGACGCTGAGGCGCACGGCGGCGGCTCTAGATGCTGAAGCGGTCCGGGATGGCGTCGGGGCGCACCGTCGCGACGAGGTAGCCGGCCATCCTCACCGCCGCGTAGGTCATGCTCAGGGCGAGGACCGCGGGGACGCCCGTGCCGTCCAGGCCGACGTGGGTGCGGTAGCGCAGGATGCGGAACAGGCCGCGACCGGTCTCCAGGGCGTTCTGCGCGACCCCGCGCGCCAGGACGAGCGCCGGGGCGTCGTGACGCCGCCGGACCTCGACCGCGCGGTCGTGCCCGTCGTAGAGCGCCCGGACGAGGAAGTGGCGCAGGCCGTTCGGTGGGGGGTGGGCGACCTTCGCCCGCGGGTTGCACCAGACGGTGATGCCCTCGTCGCGAAGCATCATCGACAGGGTGGTGCAGGCGCCCCGCGCCCGCCCGTCACCGGTCGGGAAGGGATGGGCGGCGAGGGTCGCGCGCCGGAAGGCGACGCTGTTGGCGTAGAACTGCCGGGCGGGTCGCACGGGCCCGTGCTCGGTGCGCAGCGGGAAGAACCACGTCAGGGCGAACATCTTCGAGTAGAGGGACGTCGCCTCGATGTAGGGGTTGCTGCCGACGACCTCGACGTCGGGGCGGGAGAAGGGTTCGAGAAGGTTGGCGAGCCAGCCCTGCTCGGGGACGACGTCGCTGTCGAGGAACACGACGATGTCCCCCCGCGCCCGGCTCGCCCCCGCGTTCTTCAGGTCGTAGTAGTGCAGACCCCGCACCGCGATGAGCTCGACGCTGACCGCTTGGTGGCGGTCGAGGCGGCTCGCGGCGACGGCACGCTCCACCATCGCGCGGTCGACCTCGCCGTCGTCGAAGAGCACGAGCGCCTCCGCCGGCCAGCCGAGGTCGGCCACCTGCCGGCCCAGGGTGGTGAGCATCCGCAGCGCCCGCTCCGCCTCGGCGAGGAGCACGTTCTCCCACTCGATGACGATCGTGAGCCGCGGCGTGGTCGCGTGCGCCTCCTGCGTCGCGGCGGCGGTGGCCGTCACGGGCGATCCCTCCCTTCGTGGACGGCGGCAAGCGTAGCGCCGGCGCGGGCGAACGCCCCGGCGCGCAGGCCGGCGAGCAGGCGCTTGTGCTCGCGTGCCGACCGCGAGGACGGCGACGAGCGCGAGGACGACCGGGCGCACCATGACCGGCCTGCAGGGTGGCGCCAACTGGTGCCCCGGCCGCTGCCGGGTGATACTGCCGGGGTCGTGAGCATGGTGCATCCCCCTCGCCCCTTCCCCTGTGATGTCGTCGTCGTCGGCGGCTGTGGACACGTCGGCCTGCCACTGGGCATCGCCCTCGCCGACCGCGGACTGCGGACGGTCCTCTACGACACGAGCGAGCCGAGCGTCAAGCTTGTGAACGACGGGGTCCTGCCGTTCAGCGAGGAGGGCGCAGGCCCCCTGCTCGAGCAGGTCACGGCGAGCGGGCGCCTTTCGGCTTCGAGCGACCCGGCGGTCGTCGGCACCGCCGAGCACGTCGTCGTCGTCATCGGCACGCCGGTCGACGAGCACCTCAACCCCGATCCGCGCGCCATCCCGCGCGCGCTCGGGGGGTGTGCGGAGCACTTCACCGACGGGCAGGTCCTCATCCTTCGCAGCACCGTGTACCCGGGCGTGACGGCCCTCGTCGAGGAGATGATCGCGGCCCTCGGCTGCGACATCGACGTCGCCTTCTGCCCGGAGCGCATCGCCGAGGGCCGGGCCATGACGGAGCTCTACACGCTGCCCCAGCTCGTCGCCTCGCGCACCGACCGGGGCCGGCAGCGGGCAGCGCAGCTGTTCTCCACGCTCACCGACGACATCGTGCACCTCGATCCGGAGGAGGCGGAGCTCGCGAAGCTGTTCACCAACACCTGGCGGTACATCAAGTTCGCCACCGCGAACCAGCTCTACATGATGGCCAACGACTTCGGCCTCGACTACGAGCGCATCCGCTCGGCCCTGGCCCACAACTACCCGCGGGCGGCGGACCTGCCGGGCGCCGGGTTCGCGGCCGGACCCTGTCTGTTCAAGGACACGATGCAGCTCGCGGCCTTCAACAACAACAACTTCACGCTCGGGCACGCCGCGATGCTCGTCAACGAGGGGCTTCCCCTCTACGTCGTGGCGCGTCTCGAGGAGCGCTACCCGCTGCGGGAGATGACCGTGGCGATTCTCGGCATGGCGTTCAAGGGCGACTCCGACGACATCCGCTCGAGCCTGTCCTACAAGCTCAAGCGCATCCTCGAGTTCAAGGCCGGCCGGCTGCTCTGCAGCGATCCGCACGTGACCGTGGACGCGGACCTCGTACCGCTGGAGACGGCCATCGAGGAGGCCGACCTGCTCGTCATCGGCGCACCCCACTCCGCGTACCGCTCCCTGCGCACCGACAAGGCCGTCGTCGACATCTGGAACCTCATCGGCCAGGGTGTCCGGGTGTGAGCCCCCGCGTCTCCATCGTCCTCCCCGTCTACGACGAGGGGGAGGACATCGTCCCCATCCTGGACCGGATCTTCGAGGGTGTCACGCTGCCCTGCGAGGTGCTCGGCGTCTACGACACCGAGGACGACACCACCGCGCCGGTCCTCGACGCCTACGCGGACAAGGACCCGCGGGTGATCCCGACGCTGAACACCTACGGTCGGGGGCCGGCGAACGCGATCCGCTTCGGCATCGACCGGGCGCGGGCGCCCTGCGTCGTCGTCACGATGGCCGACGGCAGCGACGATCCCCGCCAGATCGACGACCTGGCCCGGCTCGTCGAGCGCGGCGTCGTCGTCGCGGCGGCGTCGCGCTACGCCCCGGGCGGTCAGCAGGTCGGCGGGCCACCCCTCAAGGGCTTCCTGTCCCGGCTGGCCGGGCTCACGCTGCACTGGCTGTGTCGCCTCGGCACCCGGGACGCGACGAACTCCTTCAAGGCCTACCGGACCGCGTTCGTGCGGCAGGTCGGCATCGACAGCCGGGGAGGCTTCGAGATCGGACTGGAGCTGACAGCCAAGGCGCGCCGGCTGCGGCTGCCGATCGCCGAGATCCCCACGATCTGGCTGGAGCGCCAGGTCGGCCTGTCCAACTTCAAGCTCGCGAAGTGGATCCCCCACTACCTGTACTGGTACCGCTTCGCCTTCGGCCGCCGCCTGGACCTCGACGGGCTGCGCGCCGCGACCGCCGGGCTGCGGGCCGCAAACGACAAGGAGCGGACATGACGGACAGGGTGCTCGTGAGCGGCTCGGCGGGCTTCATCGGCGGCTACCTCGTCGAGGAGCTCCTCGGCCGGGGCTACGAGGTCGTCGGCCTCGACAACTTCTCGAAGTACGGCCGCGTCGCGAAGTCCTACGACGACCATCCGCGCTACCGCTTCGTCGAGGGTGACGCCGCCGACACCGCGGTCGTCGCCGACCTGCTCGCCGAGTGCGACCACTTCGTGGCGGGCGCCGCGATGATCGGGGGCATCTCCTACTTCCACGCCTACGCCTACGACCTGCTCGCCACGAACGAGCGGATCACCGCCGCGTCCTGCGACGCGGCGATCGCGGCGCACCGCCAGGGGCGCCTGCGCAAGGTCACGTACATGAGCTCGTCGATGGTGTACGAGTCGACGAGCTCCTGGCCCTCCGCGGAGGGCCAGGAGCGCGAGATCCCGCCGCCGCTGTCCTCCTACGGCTTCCAGAAGCTCGCCGTCGAGTACTTCGCCCGGGCGGCGTACGACCAGTACGGCCTTCCCTACACGATCGTGCGGCCGTTCAACTGCGTCGGCGTCGGTGAGGCCCGGGCGCTCGGCGGAACGGAGGTCCTGTCGGGAAACGTCAAGCTCGCGATGAGCCATGTCGTCCCCGACCTCGTCCAGAAGGTGCTCAAGGGCCAGGATCCACTGCACGTGCTCGGCTCCGGCGAGCAGGTCCGCCACTACACCTACGGCGGCGACCTCGCGCGCGGCATCGTGACGGCGATGGAGCACCCCGACGCGCTGAACGAGGACTTCAACCTGTCGACCGCGGAGTCCACGACGGTCCTCGAGCTCGCCGCGCTCATCTGGCGCAAGATCAAGGGCCCCGACGTCCCGTTCCGCTGGGTCTCCGAACCCGGCTACGCCCACGACGTGCAGCGGCGCATCCCGGCCACCGAGAAGGCCAAGCGCGTGCTCGGCTTCGAGGCGACCACGAGCCTCGACGAGATGCTCGACGAGGTCATCCCGTGGATCAGCCAGGCGGTCGACGAGGCACGGATATGAGGCGGGGGGCGGTCGCCTCCGCGCCCTCGTCACGCTCGAGCAGGTACAGCGACGCGTCCTGTCCCCACTGCGGGTAGCCGCGGACATCCACGATCGTGTACCCGTGCAGGGGGTGGCCCGCGACGACGAACCGTGAGTCCGTCGCGGGCGCGAAGAGGTCGCCCACCCACCACGGCCCCTGCGGCGTGCGCTGGGTGATCCCCAGGTCCCGCGACAACTCGTAGAGATGGTAAGCGTCCCAGCTGTAGCCGGCGTCGAGCTCGGTGAGCGCGACCCCGCTCGCGTGGGCGTTCCGCGCGAGGTCCCACACCGCGTGCTGGAAGCGCAGGTGGTCGCGGGTCCCCTGGACGGACAGCACGGCCCCGAGGACGACCGCGGCCCAGGCCACCGGTACGAGCATCCGCACGTCGCGCAGCGCCCACAGCGTGAGCGCGATGGCTAGGGGCGCGATCGGCACGAGATAGCGGTCGAAGGACAGGTAGGAGTCGGCGAACAGCAGCGAGGGAACGGCCGTCGCGACCGCCTGGACCGTGATCATGACGGCGACGAGCCCCGCCGGCCCCCGCCAGGCGGCCTCGTCACCACGGGCCGTCCGTGCCCCGAGGGCCACGGCGAGCACGAGAGCGCTCGCGGCGCATGCCGCGGTGAGGGCGATCTCCCCGCCGGCGCCGAGGACCGTCGGGCGGCCGCCGATGATGTCGGACGGTCCGAGCCCCCAAGGCCCGAGGAACTGCGGAACCGAGGGCATCGCCCAGCGCGAGAACCCGGCCAACCCACCGCCGACGATGGCCGCGCACGCCGCGACGAGGAGCCAGCCACGGCCGCTGGCCCGCCGGGCGAGAAGCGCGACGGCCCCGAGCGCCCCGACCACGAGAGGAACGACGAAGAGGCCGGTGTACATCACGTGGATGTACGCCATGCGCCCGACGTGGAGCAGGAGGTCGTCCCATCCGGCGTCGCGTATGGCCTCGCGGAACAGCTCCTGCGTCGCGGACTCGCCGACCACCGCCGAGCCGAAGAGGGTGAAGGCCAAGGCGGTCAGGGCGGGCACCACGGCGACGCGAGCGAGCGTCGCCGCACCTGAGCGGTCGGGCCGCACCCGGCCGGTCACGAGGAGGAAGGCGACAACGCCGACGGGCACGAGCACGCCGGTCGCACGCTGGAGGTAGGCGAGCGCCGCGGCGACCGACCCCCACCACAGGAAGCGGTCCGCACGGGCGTCCCCCCGCAGGCCGCGCGCGTAGCACGCGACGGCCACGACGACGAAGCCCGCCGAGTACAGGTCGGTCATGAAGGTGTAGCTCAGCGCGAAGACGAGCGGGCTGAACAGGAACGCGGCCGTACCGAGCGCACTGCGCTCCCGCCCGACCTCGAGCGCCCGGCAGAGGCCGTACAGCCCCGCGGCGGTGAGCCCGACGAACGTCACCGTCGCCAGCCGCGCAGCGCCGAACACGTTGTCGGTCATGGCCGCGAAGGGCGCCGCCCACAGCACCTGGAAGACGGCGGACGGCGCGGAGATCTCGAAGATGACGAGGCGGCCCTCGTCGAGGAGGATCTCCAGGGAGCGGGTCCAGATCCAGTCGTCGTTCACTGCGGCGGGAACCATGACCGGGACGAATGGCAGGACCGCGGCGTACGCGCCGAGGACCACGGCGAGCAGCCAGTGACGCCGGACCAACGCCACCCCCCCGGGGGTGGACGTGCGCAACCGCTGGAGGGGCCAGAGCATTCGCAGGACTATAGCGAGCGCTTCCACCCTCCGGCCGTGCTTGCTCGGCGTCGGCGCTGACGTCACCATGGCGCCCTCGGACACCGGCTTTGAACCGGAGGATCTCACGCGCGCCACGCAGTCAGCCAAGCTGCCGCCGGTGCTCGCCGTCGGCGCCTTCGGGCTGCTGCTGCTCGGCTGGGTCGTCGGCAACCCGCCGCTCGCCGGACCCGACGAGTCGGGCCACTACGCCCGTGCGCTCGGCATCACGACGGACGGCCTCGTCGGCGCCTCCGTCAGCGGCTACGCACCGCCCGACCTCGACCCGTTGCAGCGGGCCATCGTCGCCCAGGCCGTCCGCGAGGTGACGCTGCCGCCCGGTCTCGCCCCCCAGGACCGCTCGTGCTTCCTGCACCGCCCCGCCGAGTCGGTGGCGTGCCTCGACCGGGCCCCGCCTGCGCCTGCCGAGCCGGTCGCCTGGGTGACCAACGTCGGCACCTACCAGCCCGCCTTCTACGTTCTGCCGGGTTACCTCGCGCGCCTCGGACCGACTCCCGAGGTCGCGGCGGGTATCGGCCGGGGCGTCAGCGCAGCCACCGCCCTGGCCTTGCTCGCGCTGGGTATCGCGGCGCTGTGGCGCCCCGGCGCGGGAGGCCTGCCGCTCGTCGGGCCACTCGTGGCGGTCACGCCGATGGTGGTGTTCACGGCGGCGGCCCTGAACCCGAGCGGACCTGAGATCGCGGCGGGCTTCGCCCTGGCGGCCGGGCTGCTCCGCATGGCCCGGGATCCCGCACCGCCCGCCTGGGTGTGGGGCGTGACCGGTGTGGCGGGCGCCGCGCTCGTCCTCGGGCGTTCCATCGGCCCGCTGTGGCTGGCGGTGCACCTGCTCGTGTTCCTCGTCGTGAAGGGACCCTCGGCCACGGTGGGGCTCGTGCGCACCCGGCCTGCTCGTGCCGCGGCAGCGGCCGTGGTCGTCGGGGTCGCCCTCGCGGGCAATCTCGCGTTCGAGGCGGCCTACGGGCTCGAGGTGAGGGTCGACCCGCGACCGCTCGGACCGAGCCTCGTGGCCGCGTGGGAGTTCACCCGCGAGGCGATCATCCGGCACGCGGTCGGCGTCTTCGGCCATCTCGATGTGCCACTGCCGAGCGTCCTGTACTGGACGTGGTGGTCACTGACCGCCGGACTGTGGGGACTCGCCCTCGTCGTCGGGACCATGCGCCAGCGGACGGCCCTCGCCTTGTCGAGCGCGGGGGTGCTCATGGCCCCGGTGCTGCTCGAGACCCTCGTGCTCCGCCACCACGGCTTCCACATCCAGGGCCGCCACGTGCTCCCGATCCTTGTGATCGTGCCGTTGCTCGCCGGTGAGATCGTCGCCGAGCGCCGGGCGCGGCTGCCGCGCCGATCCGCCGCAGTGGTGCCGGCGGTCACCAGCCTCACCGTCGCCGGAGTGCACGTCCTCGCCTGGTACACGAACGGCCGGCGCGCGGCGGTGGGAATCCCGGGCTCGTGGGCGTTCCCGCTCGGACCGGAGTGGGCCCCGCCGGGTAGCTGGCTGCCCTGGCTGGCGGTGGTCGTCACCGGGTCGGCCCTGCTCGCGGTGGCGGCGCTCACCGCCACGGCCACAGGCCGCCGCGATCACGCCGCGTCGTCGGTCCCCTGACCGGCGGTCAGGCGCTGCGGGAGCAGCCGGCCGGCGGTGTCGTGGTCCTCTCCGGCCTCCTCGTGGTACTCCGCGTCGGTGTTGACGTTCCACGGGTCCCACTGCTCGCCGAGGAGGTTCCGGGCCGCGAGCATCGCGGTCATCATCGAGTGGTCCTGGTTGTTGTACTTGTGCATGCCGTTGCGCCCGACGAGCTGGAGGTTGCGGAGGTTGTCGCGGATCCATCCCCACACCGTCGCGACGTTGTCCCGGTAGTGCTCGTCGTAGACCGGATAGGCCTTGCGCATACGTACGGTGGTGCCGTCGACGATCTCCTCGGGCCGGGCGAGCCCGATGCGGGCGATCTCTCGGCTGCCGAGCGCGCGCAGCGCGTCGTCGTCCATCTCCCACAGCGTGTCGCCCTCGGTGCAGAAGTACTCGAGTCCCAGCGCCGTCTGGCTGGGGTCGGGGACCATGAACGGGCTCCAGTTCTTGAAGTTCTGGACGCGCCCGAGGTGCACGGCCGGGTCGTGGATGTAGATCCAGTTGTCGGGGAAGAGGTCGGGCCGGTCGACCACGAGGACGACGGTGAGGAAGTCGCGGTAGCGCAGGGCGTTCGCCGCCTCGATCACCTGCTGCGGTGGGGTGGGGTCGATCATCCCGACGAGGTCGCGGATCGGCAGCGTCGAGATGAAGTCGGTCCCCGCGTACGCCTTGGATCCGTCGCTCGCGTCGACGAGCACCTCGCACACCCGCCCTCCGGCGTGACGGATGCCGACGACACGTTCACCCATGTGCACGTCGTTGCCCGCTGCCCGCACCTGCTCGGTCGCGCGCTCCCACATCATCCCGGGGCCGTACTTCGGGTACTCGAACTCCTCGATGAGGGTCTTGATGACCTCCCCGTTCTTCTTCCCGGCCCCACCACGGCTCGCCAGCACGGCGTTCTTGACCGCTTCGACGAGCGAGAGGCCCTTGATGCGCTGGGCCGCCCAGTCCGCGGAGATCTCCGAGCAGGGCATACCCCAGACCTTCTCGGTGTAGGTCTTGAAGAAGATCGAGAACAGCCGGTTCCCGAAGCGGTTGACGATCCAGTCCTCGAAGCTGTTTTCGGGCTTGCGGGGGAACGCCTTCGCTTTGCCGTAGCTCAGCACGCAGAGGACCGACGTGGCCAGCCCGAGCTTGCGCAGGGCGTCGAAGGCCCGAAGCGGGTACTGGAAGAAGCGCCCGTTGTAGTAGATCCGTGACAGCCGGGGGACGGTCAGCCAGTCGTCGTCGTCGAGGATCTCGTGCCAGACGACCCGGACGTCGTCGGCCTTCGTGAAGAACCGGTGCCCGCCGATGTCGAAGCGGAAGCCCTTGTAGGAGGCGGTGCGGGCGATCCCCCCCACCGTCTCGGGGTCGGCTTCGAGGACCTCGACCGGCACGCCCGCCCGCGTGAGCTCCCACGCGGCGGTGAGGCCGGCGGGGCCGGCCCCCATGACGACGACGCGGCGCCCGTCTCCTCCCGCTCCGGCGTGCGCGTCGGCGCGTGGGGAGGTGCTCTGGGTCGCGGTCGGTTCGGACGTCATGGCTGCGCTACCCCTCGTCGTCGGCGGTGGGGAGGTCATCGGGTCCGAGCGGCGGTGCACGGGACGGCGCGCGCCAGCGGACGTCTCGGGCGAGATGACGCACGAGGACGCAATGCTACGAGTCGTCCGATGCGGCGGCAAAGGCCCGCGCCCTCCCGCGGGCGCTCGCGAGCACCGCCACGAGCAGGCTCAGCAGCGCCACCAGCTCGCCGATCATGAACGCGATCGCCACCCGCAGCGTGGGGGTGCCGGCGAGGACGGCGACGAGCGTGACACCGGCGGCGAGGCCGGCGAGCCACGGCGCGACGAGGCGCGACTCCGCGCGCATCCCGATGAGGAGCTGGTTGAGCAGCAGCGCCCCGCAGGCGAGCAGCACCGTCGCCGCGGCAGTCGCCGCGAACCAGGAGGGCGGCCGGAAGCTGGCGCCGAAGAGCAGCGCGATGACGGGCGGCCCGAGCCACCACGTCACGGCGGCGCCCAGGGCCGCAACCAGGAGCGTGGCGCCGCCGAGGACGAGTGCGATCCGGCGCAGCCGCGCCCACTCTCCCCGCCGCGCCATGCGGGTGAGCGGGGGCAGCACCCGTGACAGCATGCCGCCGACGGCGAAGACGAGCGGCACCCGCGCGGCGGTGACGGTGACGAAGAACACCGACACCTCGCCTGCTGCGGCGCCGAGCAGGATCAGCACGAGCGGGCCGGCGGCCAGCAGGCTCTGCGACGCGGCGTTCGCGAGGGTCGTCGAGGCGAGGAAACGGGTCGTCGACGACTCCGGTGGCGGTGGCGGCGCCGGAGCCTCTCCCTCCGCCGCTTGGGGCCTGCGTCGCTCGCGCAGGAACCACGCGAGCACGATGCCGGGCCCGAGGGGCATCACCCAGGCGAGCGCGGTCGGCGTGGCGACGACGCTCAGCACCGCCAGGGTGACGAGCAGGCGCGCGACCGACTCACCGCCGGTGACGATGCCGTAGGAGCGGAAGCGCCCGACGCCAGCCAACCAGCCGCGCAGCATGACGAGGACGCCGTAGCTCAGCACGAGGAGGGCCGCGACGGCGGCCAGCTCGCCGAGGCCGCCGAACAGCGCCTCACGGTAAGCGAAGGTCAGGCCGCCGATGAGCGCGGCGATCACGGTGAGCCAGGCGGTCACGGCCGCGGTCTGACGCCGGACGACCCCCGGGGCCCCGTCTGCAAGGGTGACGGCCCGCGTGAGGTTGGCCTCGACCGAGAGCAGGACGATGGCGATGATCAGGTACTGGATGGTCCACAGCACCGAGATGGGCGCGTAGGCCTCCTCACCGAGGCTGCGGGTGCCGGCGATCTGGAACAGGTAGGCGGCGACCCCGGAGACGAGCGAGCCGAGGACCACCCAGGTCGTCGCACCGGTCCGCCGACCGGCGCCGCGCAGCAGGGGCGGGGCGGTGATCCTCACCGGTCGGCTGTCCGCCGCAGGATGACGAACGCGTCCCGCTCGACCACCCGGTTCTTCCAGAAGACGTCGCCGTCGAAGGCGGCCGCGACCTCGTAGCCCCGGATGTTGGGGATCCGCCGCTGCCGGGGGAACTTCACGCCCCACACGATGGTGTCGGGCTGCGCGTCGAGGATGGCGCGCCGGCTCTCCTCGAGCAGCGGCGGGTCCGACCAGTGCCAGTACGCGGCGTCGCCGGCCGCGTAGTTGTCGAAGATGTTGCGGTCGAAGTAGGGCTGGATGCCGAAGGCGTGGAAGCCCGTTGCCCATACCGTGCCGTCCACGAGGCGCTCGTCGGCGAGGTAGGCCGCCGCGGCGGGGCTCGCGGAGTACGGACGGACGACGTCGTGCGAGGCCGAGTTGGCCCACCACACGGCGTGGACGACGAGGACCCCGGAAAGGGCCGCCAGGCCGACGAGGCGGGCCCACCGGCGGGTCAGGTCGTCGGCCGGCCAGCGCTCCAGCGACACCCAGTACACGAAGACCCACACGAGGAAGGGCACCCCGTCGTGCCAGTAGTTGTGGTACTTCACGACCGAGAGTCCGAGCAGCGCTGCGGTCGGCAGCACCCACAGCGCGAGGGTCCCCGCCCGGTGAAACCACCATCCGGACATCGCCACGGCCAGCCCGGAGAACAGAAAGCTGCCGGTCAGCGCGCTGTTGTAGACCCTCGCGCCCGTCGGCAGCCACGTGACGACGTCGAGGTTGGTGTCCCCCCCGATGAGCAGGTCCGGCGGCGGCCAGAGCTGGGCGACGAGGAGCGCGCCGAGAGCGGCGAGCCCGGCCGCGGCCTGCACGTGGCGCCTGGCCAGAGCGGGGTGCATGTGGTGGCGCTCACGCCACCGCTCCCACAGGTGCAGGGCGGCGAGAGTCCCGGCGATGAGCAGGCCGTGGACGCTGACGTTGGCGAGCAGCACGAGCAGCACGGTCAGTCGGGTCACCCGCGTCGCCCGGTCCGGCCACACCCTGGCGAGCAGGAACAGCAGCAGCGGCAGGAGGACGTAGCTCCGGGCGACCACGGCGTACTGGTAGCCGATCACGAACGAGAAGAGCAGCAGCGCCGTGACCGGGAGGGGGAACGGTCCGTGGCGGACGAGGACGTAGGCGCCCCCGAGCGCGACCGCAACGGCGAGGGCCTGCATGCTCGCGTAGGGTGCACCGAGCTTCGCGAGCGGCAGGAGCAGCAGGTGCCACAAGCCCGGGGTGCCCTCGTAGCGAAGCTGGCCGGCCAGCAGGTCCCACAGGGACAGGTCGCGTGCGAGCAGCCACGCCTGAGCCTCGTCGAACCAGGGCTCATGACGGACCGCCACGACGACGAGCTGGGCCGCGTAGGCGGCGAGCAGCACCCAGCGCCAGGCCGGGTGTGCCCTGGACCGCCCCCGCGCGAGGCGGTTCACGGGGCCGGGCAGCCCCTCGACCACCCGGGCGGTGCGGGCACCGGCCCACCGGGGCACGAACGGTGGGGCCTCTGCCACGGAGTACGCCCCCATGCCGGAAGCGCCCGAACGGCTTGCGGTCACTGGCCCGCCCTGTGGGGGGTGGGCCCGCTCACCGCGGGGAGGGAACCGCGTCGATGAAGCTCTGCTGTCCGAACACCCGCCAGAGGAGCGGCACACGAAGGTAGACGCGCAGGAGCCGGGCGGAGGCCGGCAGCCGTCCCTGGGTGGTGTAGGGCAGGAACCGCACGATCACCTCGCGCACGGCGAACCCGTTCGTCTCGAGCGCCTCGGTGAGGCTGCGGTCGTCGAGTGGCGTGATGTGGTCGAAGAACATCCAGTAGTCGCGGGCGCAGAAGCGGATGTTCGGCTGGAGGATGAGCAGTCGCCCGGTGGGCCGCAGCACCCGACGGACCTCCCGCAGGGTGCCGACGATCTGCTCGCGGGTGATGTGCTCGAAGAAGTTGCTGGCGAACACCACGTCCACCGACGCGCTCGCGACGGTGCCGAGGTCGTCGGAGGGCGTGCAGATGACCTCGACGTCTCCGGCGGCATGCTGCCTGCAGTCGGCGTTGAGGTCGACGGCGATCTTCCTGCGCGCGCGGACGACGTTCGTGAACTCGCAGTAGCCGGCGCCGATCTCCAGGAAGTCCGCGTCGGCGGGGACGAAGCGGCTGAAGAAGTCCTCGTAGAGGACCTGCCACATCTGCGCGCGTGCCTCGGGGTCGCTGAAGCGGCGGCGGTACATGCGCCCGAGGTCACCACCCTCCGGGGCTCGGGACCCGGCCTCTTCCTCGTGCAGGACCATGCGCCTCCCTTCGACAGGGGCGCATCCTACCCACCAGAGGCCTGGCCTGGGGTCCGGGCTATGCTTCGTGACCGTTCCGACTCGCGGAGAGTTGCCGGTGCCCATGTTGAGTCTCGTCATGCCGGTCCACAACGAGGGGGCGACGTTGCGCACCGCCCTCGAACGGCTCGGCAAGGTCGACATGCCGGTGCCGTGGGAGCTCATCATCTGCGACGACGGCTCGACGGACGGGGCCGTCGACGCCGTCTCCCGGGACTGGGTGTCCGGCGCGGTGCGGGTGCGGGTGACCCGCGCTCGGGTGAACCGGGGGAAGGGAGCGGCGCTGCGGCGCGGCTTCGCGCTCGCCGAAGGCGACATCCTCGGGGTGCAGGACGCGGACCTCGAGTACGACCCCGCAGACATCCCCCAGCTGCTCCGCCCGATCCTCCACGGCGACGCCGGTGTGGTGTTCGGCACCCGCCAGTTCGGCGCCCACGCGGCCTACTCGTTCTGGTACGTCGTCGGCAACCGTCTGCTGACGCTCGTGGCGGGCGCGCTGTTCGACCGCTACATCACCGACGCCTACACCTGCTACAAGTTCTTCACCCGGGACCTCTACGAGGGCACTGATCTCACCGCCACCGGCTTCGAGATCGAAGCGGAGCTCACCGGCGGGCTGCTCCGGCAGAAGCCCCGCGTGTTCGAGGTGCCGATCACCTACACCGCGCGCAGCCGCGAGGAGGGCAAGAAGATCCGCGCCGCTGACGGCTGGACCGGCCTGGTTCGGCTCGTGCGGGTGCGCGTGCGGGGCCGCTGACCTCGCCTCCCCGTCCCGCTCCCGGGCTGTGCGTCTCTATCCTTCCCGGCATGTGGCCAGACGTGTCGGTGCTGCTGCCCGTCCTCGACGAGGCGGCCACGATCGACGCGTGCCTCGCGTCCCTGACGGCCCAGGACTACCCCGGACGGCTGGAGGTCGTCGTGGCCGACGGCGGCTCGCGGGACGGCACCGGCGAGCGCCTCGCGGCGTGGAGCAGGAGCAACCCGGCAGTGCGCGTCGTGGACAACCCCGCCCGCCTGCAGTCCGACGGCGTGAACGTCGCGGCACGGCGGGCCGGCGGGGAGATCCTCGTGCGCGCCGACGCGCACACCACGTACGCGCCGGACTACGTTCGCCGTTCGGTCGAGGCGCTGCGCTCCACCGACGCGGTGGCCGTCGGCGGGCTCCTGCGCCCGGAGGGCACGACTCCCTTCGGGCGGGCGGTTGCCGCCGCGATGCGCTCGCCACTGGCGGTCGGCCCGGGCCGCTTCCACCACGCCCGGCTGCGCCAGACGGTCGACACCGTCTACCTCGGGGCCTTCCGCGCCGCCGACTTCCACCGTCTCGGCGGCCCGCGCAGCCTGCCGTCAGGGGTTGCCGAGGACGCCGACCTCTACTACCGCTGGCGGCGCGCCGGCGAGACGGTGCTCCTCGACCCCGCCATCCGCTCGACCTACCGGCCCCGGGAGTCCCCCGCCGCGCTGTGGCGCCAGCACGTGCGCTACGGGCGGGGCAAGGCCGAGATGCTGTGGCTGAACCGCCGCCTGCCCTCCTGGCGGCCGCTCGGCCCCGCGGGGCTCGTGGCCGGCCTCCTCGCCGGTGGTCTCGCGGCCGCCTCAGGGCGCCCGCGCCCGCTGCGGCTCCTGGTGGGAGCGTGGTCCGCGGTCGTCGTGGCGGCGGCCGCCGGCTCAGCCCGCTCCCCCGCCGCCGCCCTGAGAGTGGCCGCGGCCACGGCGATCATGCACCTGGGCTACGGCCTCGGGCTGCTTCGCGGTCTGCTCGCGGGTCCGGGGGCGGTCGCCGCGGTCGCGCGGTCAACGGTGGACCGCCACCCGTCGGATGCAGGAGAGCCCGGCCCCGCGGGTGACGGGGCCGGGCTCGCCTGAGACCGCTGACGCGCCGAACGGCCTTGCTACGACGCGTTGCCGCCGTGGCCGCGGTTGTGCTCCTGGCCTCCGCCGTCCTGGCGGCCCGGCGCGTCACCCGACCTTCCGGGACCCTCGCCGGCCCCGGTGCCACCCCTGGCCACGCACGGCTGGTTCACCGTGCCGAACCAGTTGCGGAACCAGTTGTTCGTCCAGGCGGGGCTCTCCCCCGGCACGGAGCCGCAGTTGGGGTTGGCGTCCTCGCCGTCGAACTCGCCGTTGCCGCGGCCCCGGTTGTCCATCAGCGAGGCGCCCGCCCCCGGAGCGACGTGCCGCCGCTCGTTGAGCGTGTTCGTGATCACGTGGATGGTCACCGGCCCGGTCTGGGTCAGGTTGTAGAGCTCGAAGCCCACCCGGTACTGGGTGGACAGCACCGGGATGCTCTGCGGCCCGACCGAGCCGAAGTTGTGGGTGGTGCGGCCGGGGGTCTGGCCCTCGTTGAACATGACCACGGCGCTGGCGCCGGCGGCCACGGCGTTGGCGACCTTCGCCACGAACGTGCAGGTGCCGCGCTGGATGAGCGCCACGTCGCCCGCCTGGAAGCCTGCGTTCGTGAAGTCGGACCTCTCGCACGCGCTGGTGGAGGTGTCCACCGGGTTGGGGTTGCTCGTCGCCGTGGCGTTGGGGTGCAGGGCGATGTCGATGGCCACGAGGCGCGCGGTCACGTCGCCGCTGCCCGAGCCGGGCATGACCTGGTAGTCGGTGCCCTCGACGTAGGGCGGCAGGTCGGGCGTGACCACGTCGAGCAGCGTGGGCCCGAGGTTTCTGAACGTCTGGGCGAACAGCGGGCCGCCGAGGAAGATCCCCGACAGGCCGTTGTCGTTCACCGCGTTGCGGTTGATCGTGTTGCCCCGTGAGTTTGACCCCACGAAGATGCCGTCGGCCTGGTTGCCCGTCGAGGTGTTGCCCACGATCGTGGTCTCCTGGGCGGGGCAGACCACAGCCGACGGTCCCTGACGCAGGATGTTGATGCCCGAGGCGATCGAGGTGCCGGCGGTGCCGCTGACCTTGTTGTTGGTGACGATGTTGCCCCGGTTGTAGGGCTCGGGCGGATTCGTCGGGTTGAGGTTGCACACGGTGCCGTGCAGGCCGATGCCGGCGAGCAGGCCGTTCTCGACGACGTTGTTGTCGACCCGGTTGCCCTCCGCGCCCGGGCCCTCGATGCGGATGCCCTCGTCCTGGAAGCGGTTGCCGCAGCCGGTTTGCCCGACCGGGGTGACGATGTTGTTGTCGCGCACCCGGTTGCTGCGGATCAGGTTGTTGTCGGAGTCGCCGATGATCGTGATGCCGCCGAACGGGCCGTTGTTGATGACCTGGTTCTGCGTGATGGTGTTGTTGCTCGAGTCTTGGACGGCGATGCCGTCACCGAGCAGGCACGGCGGGCGGGTGAAGTCGTTGATGTTGTCCCTGGCGACGATCTGGCGGACGGTGTTGCCCGCGCCGCCTTCGACGAGCACGCCGGCGTCGAAGCCGGTCACGGTGCCGTTACGCACGGTCACGCCGCTGACGTCGGCCAGTCGGATGCCCGCGTGGTTGCCGTCGCCGTTGGCCGCGAAGACCCTGAAGCCGTTGAGGTCGAGGGTGATGCCGTCCGCGTCGACGACGAGGCCGTCACCCGGGCAGGGGCCGACGTCGCCGTGCAGGGTGGTGCTCGCGCTGATCGTGGTCCCGCAGGCGACGTGGTCGGCGGCCGCGGGGCCGACGAGCGCCGTCGTCATGAGCAGTGCCGCGGCCAGTGCCGTGGCAAGAGCCGCACTGAAGCGCCGTGAAGGCGCAGCAGAAATTCCGTCCAGGTTCATAGGTTCCCTCTTTCTGTGCCCGACCGACCGCCCCGTAGCGGTCTTCCCCATTTGTGTGGTGCGTGCCGCAGCGGCATTGGATCACACAGCCAGGTTTCGGGTAAGTGCGTCGAGCACTGACGCGAAGCTGGCGTTCGCGCCTCGGTCACCTGGGTGGGCCTTGACGTGAATGGCCGCGCGATCGTCAGTCGTCGAACTCGACGACGGCGATCTGCCGATAGGCGGGCGTGCCGTTGGCACGGGCGAGCGCCGACGACAGCCAGGTGAGCGCAACCCACGCGACCTTGTCAGGCAGGCGCCGGCGGATCCAGCGGTTGACCACCCACGTGCGCACGCGGAGGTTGGCGTTGGGCACGAGGGTGACGTTGCCGCGGCGATCCCATTGGCGCATCGCGGCGTCGATCGCCGCACGCAGGTCGTCCGCGCGCGGGAGCCCGTACTCGAGGTGCTCGAGCAGGTAGCGGTAGTCGACGCCACGAACCTCGCGGAAGAGCGCCGCCACGGCGCGGTCGTGCTCCTCGGCGGCGGGCCCGCAGGGCACCGCCACGACGAGCAGCCGGCCGGCGATGCGGACGAGCTCCGCGATCGCCCCCGGTCGCACCTCGGCGGGCATGTGCTCGAGCATGTCGACGGAGATCACGCACGGCCGGGACCGGTCGTCGAACGGGGTCTCGACAACGGACGCGTCCACCGGGGTCAGCAGGGGATGGGGCGCCGGCAAGAAGCTGGTGTCGACCCCGGTGATCGGCGCGCGCAGGTAGGGGGCGATGCCGGCGGGGCCGGAGCCGACGTCGGTGACGTGGTCGCGCATACCCCGGGACCGGATGAGCCGCACGATCGGCAGGTAGCGCATCGCGACGTCGGGGTTCCAGTCGTGCCGGCGTCCGAGCAGCAGCTTTGCCATCACCGCCTCCGCGGGCGTGCGTTCGTCACGCTCGATGGCTGCCCTGGCGGCGTCGTCGTCCACCCGGCGAGCCTACCGAACCGGACGGCCACCGCCGTCGCATCCTCGCCGCGGCCAGCCGGCACCCGGCCGGTTCCGGTGCGACGGCGGAGCGGCTGGTATCCTCTGCGCCCGTGCCCGTGGAGAGCGAGTCGTCATCGGCGCGGCGTGCGCCCTCCCTGCAGTGCGCCATCCTCGCGGGCGGGCGCGGCACGCGCATCGCCGAGGAGTCGCACCTGCGACCCAAGCCGATGATCGAGATCGGGGGGCGGCCGATCCTGTGGCACATCATGAAGTCCTACGCCGAGCACGGCGTCTCCGACTTCGTCATCTGCCTGGGCTACCGCGGTTACATGATCAAGGAGTACTTCGCCAACTACTTCCTGCACGCCTCCGACGTCACGATCGACATGCGGACGAACACCTGCGTGTACCACGACAACCGCAGTGAGCCGTGGCGCGTCACGCTCGTCGACACGGGCGACCGTACGCAGACAGGCGGCAGGATCCGGCGCATCAAGGACTACCTCCACCCGGGCCAACCCTTCTGTCTCACCTACGGCGACGGTCTCGGTGACGTCGACATCGCCGCGGAGATCGACTTCCATCGGGCACACGGCAAGCTGGCGACAATGACCGTGGTGCAACCACCGGCGCGCTTCGGCGCCTCGCTCATCGACGGTGACGAGGTGGTGGGGTTCGAGGAGAAGCCGCAGGCCGACGGCGGCTACATCAACGGCGGCTTCTTCGTGCTGGAGCCCGGGGTGCTCGACCTCATCAGCGGGGACGACACCGTCTGGGAGCGTGGGCCCCTGGAGCGTCTGGCCGCCGCCAACGAGCTCGCCGCCTGGCGCCACGCCGGCTTCTGGCAACCGATGGACACGCTGCGGGAGAAGGAGCTGCTCGAGTCGCTGTGGGTGAGCGGGAAGGCCCCGTGGAAGACGTGGTAGCCGCGCGAGCGATCGTGCCGACGCGGCGAGCGACGCCCGGTGCCTGACTGCCGGTCCTGCGGCACGCCGCTCGTCCACACGGTCGTGGACCTCGGTCACACGCCCCTGGCGAACTCCTACGTCGAGCCGGAGGCCGCCGGTGAGCCCGACGTCCGCTATCCCCTCCATGCGCGGGTCTGCCACCGGTGCCTGCTCGTGCAGGTCGACGACGTCGTCCCGCCGGAGGAGATCTTCACCGACTACGCCTACTTCTCGTCCTACTCCGACAGCTGGGTCGAGCACGCTCGGCGCTTCGCCGAGCACGCGCGGCGGCGGCTGTCGCTCGGCCCCGACAGCCTCGTGGTCGAAGTCGCGAGCAACGACGGCTACCTGCTACGCCACTTCCTGGCGGCGGGCACCCGGGTGCTCGGCGTGGAGCCGGCCGTGAACGTCGCGAAGGCCGCCGAGAGCGCAGGGGTGCCGACGGAGGTCCGCTTCTTCGGTGAGGCGACCGCCAGAGACCTCGCCCACCGCGGCATGGCCGCCGACCTGCTCGTCGGCAACAACGTCCTCGCACACGTCCCGGACCTCAACGACTTCGTGCGCGGTCTGCGCATCCTGCTGAAGCCGGCCGGCACGATCTCGATGGAGTTCCCCCACCTGCTCCACCTCATCGAGCAGGTGCAGTTCGACACCATCTACCACGAGCACTTCTCGTACCTGTCGCTGCTCGCCGTCGAGGCAGCGTTCGCGCGGCACGGGCTGCGGGTGTGGGAGGTCGAGGAGCTGCCCACGCACGGCGGCAGCCTGCGCATCCTCGCCTGCCACGCCCACGACCCCCGACCGGACGGTCCCGGGCTCGACCGGGTTCGCGCTCGGGAGGCACGGGCGGGCCTCGGCTCGCTCGACACCTACGCCGGCTTCGCCGACCGGGTGGCCGCATGCTGCCAGGAGCTGCGCGGGTTCCTCGACACGGCCGCGCACGCCGGCAAGCACGTGGCCGCCTACGGCGCCGCCGCGAAGGGCAACACGCTGCTGAACTGCTGCGGCATCGGCACGGACCGCGTCGGGTACGTCGTCGACCGTAGCCCTCACAAGCAGGGGCGGCTGCTGCCGGGCAGCCGCCTGCCGATATGCGCTCCGGAGCGCATCGCGGAAACCCGGCCCGACTACCTGCTCGTCCTGCCCTGGAACCTGGTCGACGAGATCACCGAGCAGATGGCGGAGATCCGGGAGTGGGGCGGGCGGTTCGTCGTCGCGATCCCCTCGACACGCGTGCTGTCGTGAGGTTCCGGGAGACGGCGCTGGCCGGCGTGCTCGTCGTGCAGCCCGAGCCGGTGAGGGACGAGCGCGGGCTCTTCGCCCGCACCTGGGACCGGCAGCTCTTCGCGGCACGTGGACTCGAGACCGCGCTTGCGCAGTGCAGCGTGTCGTTCAACCGCCGCCGCGGCACTCTGCGTGGGATGCACTTCCAGGCGGCGCCCCACGGGGAGGCGAAGCTCGTGCGCTGCACGGCGGGTGGCGTGTACGACGTCGTCATCGACCTGCGTGCGGGATCACCGACGCGGGGCAGGTGGCACGCGGTGGAGCTCACCGCGGAGAACCGGTACGGGTTGTACGTGCCACCCGGCTGCGCGCACGGGTTCCTGACCCTCGTCGGCAACACCGAGGTCTTCTACCAGATCTCGGAGTTCTACCACCCGGAGGCTTCCCGGGGCGTGCGCTGGGACGATCCCGCATTTGCCGTCGTGTGGCCCGAGCGGCCGGCCGTGCTGTCGGAGCGCGACGCGACGTATCCCGACTATGCCGGCTGAGCGCGGCACGGTCCTCGTCACGGGAGCAGCCGGCTTCATCGGCCGACAGGTCGTTGCGACGCTTCGGGAGCGCGGAGACGACGTCGTCACCGCCGCTCACCGTTGGGACGGCATCGCCGAGATCGACGACCTCCTCGCGGGCCGCAGGCTCGACCGCTGCATCCACCTCGGCTGGTACGCCCACCCGCGCGACTACCTCACCGCCGTCGAGCCCAACGCCGACTCCCTGATGGCGACCCTCGCCCTTGCCGATCTCGTCGAGCGGCAGGGCGCGAACGCGCTCGTGGTCGCGGGCAGCTCCGCGGAGTACGGACCCGCGGCCACGGCGCTGTCCGAGGACGCACCCCTCGCGCCGTCCACCGTCTACGGCGCGGCGAAGGCGATGGGGCACGCGCTGCTGCGACGCCGGCAGGCGCGTACCCGTGTCGCGTGGGCCCGGCTGTTCAACGTCATCGGCAGGGGCGAGCATCCGTCGCGGGTGGTGCCCCTCGTGGCCCGCTCCCTGCTCGCGGGGCGACCGATCGGCTTGAGCCCCGGCACGCAGGTTCGCGACTACATCGACGTGCGCGACGTGGCCGCAGCGCTCGTCGCGTTGGCCGACTGCGCCTGCGCCGGCGCCTACAACGTGTCGACGGGAAGAGGCGTCGCCCTGCGCGCCCTGCTCGAACAGCTCGCCCGCCATGCCGGCGGGCCCGAGCTGCTGCGTTTCGGTGAGCGGGCGTTCGCCCCCGACGAACGCGAGGTCGTGGTCGGCGACCGGTCGCGGATCTTTCGGGACACCGGCTGGGAACCGCGCGTGTCGATGGAGGAGCTGGCCGCCGACGTGATGCGCTACTGGAGGGACCGGGACGCCGGCGACGACGCCGGGGGAGCCCCACGGTGACGGTGTCGGTGTGCACGCCTGTGTACAACGGCGAGCGGTACATCGGCGACACGATCCGCTCCGTTCTCGCCCAGGACTACAAGGACCTCGAGCTGATCGTCTCCGACAACTGCTCGACGGATGCGACCGTGGAGGTCGTTCGCGGATGCGCGGATCCGCGCATCCGTCTCGTGCGCAACGAGCGCAACATCGGGGCCATAGCCAACTGGAACCGGGTCCGGCAGCTCGCGCGGGGCCGGTACGTGAAGCTCCTGCCGGCCGACGACGTCCTCTACCCCGACTGCCTGTCGACGCAGGTCGGGGTGCTCGACGACGCCGCGCACCGTACGGTCGCGCTCGTGTGCGCCAAGCGCGACATCGTCGACGAGGCCGGCGGCCTACTGTGGCCCGCTCGCGGGCTCGGGGGGATGACCGGGCCCGTCAGCGCACGCGAGGCCATCCGCCGGTGCGTGCGGGCGGGCGCAAACCTCATGGGTGAGCCTGCGGCCGTCCTCGTGCGCGCCGATGCGCTGGCCCGAGCGGGGCCCTTCGACGACCGGCTGCCGTACATGATCGACTTCGAGCTGTGGTCGCGCGTGCTCCGCCACGGCGACCTCTACGCGGTCCGCCGGGCCCTGTGCACCTTCCGGGTCACGAGCACCTCGGAGAGCGTCGCCGTCACCGCTCACCAGGGAGCGCAGGCGCGCGCGCTCCTGCGTCGGCTCCGCGCCGAGGGCGCCTTCGGTGTCACGGCCGCCGACCTGGCGCTGGGCCTCCCGCGGGCCTCGCTCGCGCCCTACCTGCGCCGGCTCGCCTACCTGGAGGTGCGCCGTCGGCGGGCGATGACCCGCAAGCGCGCCTGAGTACGGGCCTCCGGCACGCCGCGGTCAGGAGCCGAGCAGGTCCCGGTACCACGCGACCGTCTCGCGCAGGGCATCCTCGAGCGTCCAGGCCGGCCGCCACCCGAGGCGGTCGCGTGCCTTGCTCGCGTCGAGGAACTGGTCCCTGATCTCCCCCGACGCCTCGTTCAGCACGAGCGGCTCGACGTCTTCCCGGCCCATCGCCTGGCAGACCGCGTCGTACATCGCGAGCACCGACCGGGGCGACTCGTCGCTGACGTTGTAGTCCTCCCCCGCCGCGCCGGCCTCCGTCACCGCCTCGGCCACCTGCAGGTAGGCGGCCGCGACGTCGTCCACGTAGAGGTAGTCGCGCAGGAAGGTGCCGTCCGAGCGGATGAGCGGCTGCTCGCCCCGGATGAGGGACCTGATCGTTCCGGGCACGAGACGGGACCAGTTGAGGTCGCCGGGACCGTAGATGTTGCCGCAGCGCACGACCGCCACCGGCGTCGCGTAGGTGTGGAAGTACGACTGCGCGATGAGGTCCGCGCACGACTTCGACACCTCGTACGGCGCCCGGCCCCGCAGGGGGTGGCCCTCCCGATACGGCAGGTCGGGATGGTCGCCGTAGGCCTTGTCGCTGGAGGCGACGACGACGCGTCGCACGAGCCCCCCGTGGTGGCGTGCCGCCTCGAGCACGTGCCAGGTGCCCCGGATGTTCGTCTCGAAGGCCTGGAGGGGGGCCCGCCGGGCGCTCCCGACGATCGTCTGGGCCCCGAGGTGGAAGACCGTGTCGACCTCGTGGTCGGTGATGGCGCGCTCGACGGCGGCGTAGTCCTCGAGCCGGCCGTTCACCACGTTCACCCGCGCGACGAGCCCGCTGCGGTACAGCTCGGACTGCGGGTCGACGTCGCGCACGAGCGCGACGACCGACGCGCCGGCCTCGACGAGCCGGCGGCTGAGGAGGGCGCCCACGAGGCCGGAGGCTCCCGTGACGAGCACATGCTTCCCCGACCAGAAGGTGCCCGTCCCCACGGAGCTCATGGGCCGGGCCTCGGCGCCGCATCATGGGGTAGGGACGGGGCGGGCGCCGGCCGCCGGAACGAGAAGCGCTTGTGCCCGAGATAGGTCGCGACCGCCATCACCGCCACGAGGAGCCACTGGGCGGCCAGGACGTGCATCCCGACGAGCTCGACGAGGAGGGGCAGGAGCGCCAGGTTGGCCGCGAGCGCCCCGAGGTGGACGGACACGTAGCGGGGGAAGTCGCGCACGAGGTTGCCCTTCACCCGGAACACGATGGTGCGGTGGAGCAGGTAGGCCACCACCGTCGCGGCGGCGTAGGCGGCCACCAGCAGGAGGGTGTAGTGCACGCGCCCGGCCCCGAGGAGCACGAGGACGGCGAAGAGGAAGTACCCGAAGGCCGTGTTGAACCCCCCGACGACGAGGAAGCGGGCCCGCTCCGAGGCGTAGAGGGCGCGCCAGCTGATCGGCCGTCCGGGCAGTCTCACCGGACCAGGCCCTCGTGCGGCTCGGCGCGGCCGGGGAAGTAGACGAGGCGTGCCGACTCGTAGAACCCCCTCCCCTCCCCCACGATCGGGCGGGCTGTGGCGCGCAGGTCGCCGAGCCGGTCGGCGAGGGCCTCGCACTTGGCGCCCAGCGTCTGGTAGCTCTCCTGCCATACCAGCCACACGCCCCCGAAGTCGCCCGCACGTCGGTGCACGCGGTCAGCGAACGCCGCCGCGCTCGCCCGGCGGTTGCGGGCGGCGTAGTCGGTCCAGTCCACGCGGACCGCGGCCCCCTCATCGGGAAAGCGCACCTGCGCGAGGCCGTCGCGCACCAGCCGGTGGTGCGCTGGTCCGAGCTGGTCGGGGCAGTAGACGATCACGTCGCCGTCTTCGGCGTGCGCGTTGATGGCCGCGGCCACGATGCCGGCCTGCGTTCGCTGCTCGGTGATGTTGGGAATCCCGCCGGCGAGTCCCAGCACGACGGCCACTGCCAGGGCGCCGCGATACAGGGGGCGGTGGGTCAGCACACCCAAGCCCATGGCCACGAGCAGCAGGAAAGGCCCGAGCACGACGGCGGCGTAACGCGCGTGGTAGGCGCTGCCCACCACCATGCTGACGCCGATCGCCAAGGCGAGCGTGCCGAACACGACGCCCGCGAGCTGCGTGGCCGTGGGGCGGGGACGCAGGTCGAACTGCAGGCGACGTGTCGCGACCTGCGTGCCGAACAGCGCCAACGCGCAGGCGCCGAAGAACACCATCACGAGGGGGATGCCGAAGTCGTTGACGCCACCCGCGAACGTGACGATCGCCGCCGCGACGGCGGACGGCCGCCCCGTCTCGCCCCACGGCGTTCCCGTGTGGGCGAGCTGGACGAGGAAGCTCGGCAGCCACGGAAGGAAGAGCAACCCACCGGCGGCGACGGCGCCGAGGGCGGCGAGCGAGGAGGCGCGGCCGACCCGGGCTGCGGCACGGACGAGCAACAGCAGGACGACCGTGGCGAGGAGGAACAACGCCCAGTAGTGGGTGAGCGCCAGCATCCCCGACAGGAGCGCCACCGCGACGAGGCGCGGTGCCGTGGGTCGTTCGAGAGTGGCGGTCAGGGCCAGGAACCCGAGCAGCGTGAAGACGACGAGCAGCGTGTACATCCGCGCCTCGGTCGCGTAGCGGACCGCGTAGGGGGAGCTCGCCAGCAGCAGCAGCGCCGCCCATCCGACCCGGGCTGCCCCGAGCCGCTTCCCGCAGAGCCAGATCAACGGGAGCGCGCCCACGCCGAGCACCCCGGACAGCGCGCGCACGGCGAGATTGCCGTCCCCGAAGGGGACCATCCATGCGTGCAGGAGGACGTAGTACAGGGGCGGATGGCCGTCCTGGCGCAGCGCGGCGAACAGCTCGGGCAGGGGCAACGCGGCGATGTTGACGCTGAGCGCCTCGTCGAGCCAGAGCTCGGAGGTCGTGAGGAACCGCAGGGCGACGCCGGCGACGATCGCCGCGGCCGCGGCCAGCCGAACGGACCACACCGCCAGGGGCCGTCCGCGCTCACCCGACTCCGTCGGCGAGCGCTTCGCCGCCCGCGAGTCCGGCACGGCGGGCCGTGAGGACACGCTCACCGGGACCGGTCCTCGCGCCGCAGGACGTAGAGGTGCACCGGGCCACGGTGCAGCATCGACGAGTAGCCGACGCGCTCGACAGGTTCGTAGCCCGGCTCACGGTGGCTCGCCACGACGTAAGTGGAGTCGGTGGCCGGCGCCAACGTCTGCGTCCACCAGGGGCCGCGTCGTGTCCGCGGCTTCATGTCGCGCGCCGACGGGTCGTGCACGTGGTAGCCGTCCCAGGCGTATCCGGCGTCGATCTTCGTTGGCGGGACGCCCTCGTCGGTGAGCCGTTCCGCGAGCTCCCAGACCGTGCTCTGGAAGACCAGCAGGTCCCGCGTCCCGACGGCCGAGTAGACCGCGAGGCAGCCGGTGAGCACCCAGGCGACGACGAGCCTGGGCTGCACCCCCTGCACCGACCACAGAGCCAGGCCGACGGCCAAGGGCAGCAGCGGCAGCAGGTAGCGGTCGAAGGACACGAACGACTCGATGACACTGAGCGACGGGAGCACGGCCGCGACCGCCTGCACCAGGAGCAAGGCGAACACGAGCCCGGCCACGTCTGCGCGGCGCACCCGCTTGCCGAGCGTGCCGACGAGGGAGACCGTGAGCAGCAGCGCGGCGTAGGCGCAGGCGGTGGTCAGCGCCGCAGCCCATATCCGGCCGAACGCCTCCGGGCGACCTCCGACGAGGTCGGCGGGGCCGGTCCCCGCCCGGTTGAAGAACTGCCCGACGTAGGGCATGAGGCGACCGTTGCCGAAGCTCGTCAGGCCGCCGAAGAGCAGGAGCAGTCCCAGGGCGACGACCGTCCAGCCGCGCGCGGTCAACCGGCTCACGAGCCGGGGGATGCGACCGGCTGCGGCGGCCATGGCGGGCAGCGCGAAGAACCCCGCGTACATCACCTGGATGAACGCCAGTCGTCCCGCGACCAGCGCGGTGTCCCCCCAGCCCGCGCCCAGCGCCGCCCGCATGAACGCCGCCTGCGCCGACGCGACCCCGCCCGTGTACGACGCGATGACGAAGAAGGCGGCGGTCGACAGCAGCGGCACCGCGGCGACACGGGCGACGGCAAGGGCCCCGTGGCGGTCGGGGCGGGCCCGACCGGTCAGGACGAAGAACGCCGCGACGGCCAGCGGGATGAGCACGCCCGTGCTGCGTTGCAGGCACGCCAGCGTCGCGGCGACCGAGCCGGCCCAGAGGAACCGGGTGGCCCGCGGGTCGTCGCGCAGGCCGCGGGCGTACAGGTACGCCGCGAAGACGAGGAGGCCGGTGAAGTACGGGTCGGTCATGAAGGTGTACGCGAGCGCGAAGCCGACCGGGTTGAAAAGGTAGAGGGCCGAACCGAGCGCGCTGGAGGGCCGTGCGAGGCCGAGCTGGCGGCACAGGCCGTAGAAGGCCCAGCCGCTGAGGGCGACGAACACCACGGTGGCGAGGCGCAGAGCGCCGAACGTGTTGTCCGTCAGCGCGCCGAACGGTGCGCCCCAGAGGATCTGGAACAGGGCGCTTGCGCTTGCGACGTCGAGGATCTGCAGGCGCCTATCGGCAAGGAGGATCTCCACGGACCGGGCATAGGCCCAGTCGTCGCTGATCGCGACGGGAGCCAGGGTCGGCAACAGGGCCGCAGTGGCGAGGAAGGCGCCGAGGACCGCGGCGAGCTGCCAGTGGCCGCGGAGCAGCCCCCTTACGGCGGCAACCCGCCGCAGCGGTCGGCGGTGCGGGCGCTGCCCGCTCGCGCGGGGCGCGGGAGGTGCGGCAGCCGGCTCCGCCGCCGCCTTCCCGCTCACGCCCGCCACCTGTGCGCCGGACCGAGCCCCGCCACGAGGATGCGGAGCGCCACGTGGTGGGTCGCGAACCCCTCGGCCATGTCGCCGGACGCGGTGGGAGCGGACGTCATGGACAAGCGACCCCTCGACAGCGGGCTGCGATCACCCGAAGCAGGCGCGCGGCACGGCCAGTGTCGAGGCCCGGCGCGCCGACGCGCTGCCCGGCGAATGGTAGTGGCCTTCCTCGGCTGCGGCAAAGGCCGCCGTTCGTCATGGATGGTGGAGCCGCGCCGTCGCGGCGCCCCCGGTCAAGGCGAACGTGCCCCGCAGGCCCGCGGGTTGCGGTACACCCACAGCTCACGGTCACCGGCGACGATGAAGGCGCGGTGCGGACGCCGCTCCAGCTGCTGCAGCCAGGGCTCGGCGCGGGCGGACGCCGACACGACGCCACAGCTGCCGGCCCGGGGGAAGGCGGGCATGTAGGGCCCGGCCGGGGGCAGCCACGCGGGCGGCACGCCGGGCTCGAGAACCCTGCCGGGATAGTGCCAGCCGACCCATTCGAACCCCGCGTCCACCTGCTCCGCGGGGATGCCGTGCCGAACCGCCGCCTCTCCCGCCCGCCAGCGCGCCACGTCGAAGGTGAGCTCCTCCACCACCGTGGCAAAGGCGAGGACGCCGAGCGCGACGAGCGCCGACGCGGCGGCGCGCCGACGCGTCCGCCTTCCCGGACCGCGCGCCACGAGGAGCACGGCGAGCGCCAGGGCCGGACCCCACAGGTAGCGGTCGAAGGGGAACCCGCCAATCAGCGCGTACGCCCCGAGGGCCCCCACCGACAGCAGCGCGAAGCCCGCGAGCGCGACGGCCGCCGGTGCGGGAGGGGACAGCGGCCTCGAGGCGGCCCCGGCCACCCCGGCGGCGAGCCACAGGGTGAGCGCCGCACCGGCCAGCATGGCGGCGATCACGACAGCGGCCCACACCGGCGGCGGGAACAGCACACCCCGGTTGCCGAGCAGGACGCCGTGCTCCATGGACCCGAACGGGGTGAGCGCGTTGCCGGCGAGCAGCACGGTGGGCGACGCGCGTGCCAGGTCGACGAGCACAGCTGCGAGGCCGGCGACGAGCACGGCGGCGACGGCCGCACCCGCCACGACGCGGCGTCCACCCCGGAGCCTGTCCCGCACCTCGCGCCAGTCCGCCAGGCACAGCGCCGGGATGAGCGTGAACGCGAGCGTGAAGTAGCCGGCGACGCCGAAGGCGGCGACCCGCAGCGGGGAAAGCCCGACGGGCACGTCGGGCCGGCCGCCGAGGCCCGCGCGCCACCACAGGATCGCGACCGCCGCCGCCACGACGAGCGCACCGAGGGCCGCCAGCCCCCGCAGCCGCCGGCGTTCGGCCGCCCGGGCGGCATGCACCCCGTGGGCGAGGAGCACCGCCAGGGGGGCCGCGAGCGCGAACTCGCGGATGCTGAACCCGTACACCCCCACGGTCAGCGCGGCGACGAGCCACACCCCGCGGGTCCGCGGGGGGCGCTCCAGCGCCGTCACCCCCCACAGCAGGCAGGCCACCTGGGCGGCGAAGGCGGTCGTGTCGGTCATGAAGCCCGTCGCGTACAGGGCGTAGCCGGGAAGCACGGCGACGAGGGCGGTCACCACGAGCGCTGAGGGCGGGGCGAGCAGCCGGCGGGCCAGCAGGTGGACACCGACCAGCCCGGCCGCGCCGGCAGCCGCCTGGGCGAACGTCAGCGTGCGCAGGCTGGGACCGAGCAGCGCCAGCCACGGCTGCGCGTAGAGCAGGTGGCCGACGAGCGTCATCGGACCCCAGCCGGTCAGCTCCAGCTCGCCGGTGCGGGCCAGGGTGAGCGCCGCCCGGGCGAACGCCCAGGCGTCGTTGCGGGGCACGGCGTCGGCGCCGGTGGCGAGCGTGAGGGCCAGCGGCACGCCCACGGCGGCGAGGACGACGCCGGCCACGGCCAGGCCCCCGGAGATCCGGCGCTCGGGGCGCTCGCGGGGTGCGGCGCGGGACGCGGTGCCGGCCGCATCGGCGCGAGCGGGCATCGGGTGACTATAGCCGTCCCGCCGGCCGCCGCGGCAAGGCCCACAGCACCCGCAGCGCCCGGCGGTGCTGGTCCCGCCGCAGCCGAGCGCCCTCCCTGTCACTGAACGGCGGCAGGGACCAGGCGACGAGTCGCGCGAGCTGCCCCCCGCCGAGGATCGCCAGCACGGCCGAGCGCGCGGGCACGGGCAGCCAGCGCCGGAGGAAGCGGCGCGTGGAGCGGTGGAACACCTCGACGAGGCGCGGGTCGGAAGGGCCGGCGGAGCGCCCGCGGTCGTGGGTGACCTCGGCGGCGGGCACGAGCCACGAGCGGTGCCCGGCCAGACGGGCACGCAGCTGCCAGTCGACCTCCTCCCAGTACAGGAAGTAGCCCTCGTCGAAGGGTCCCACCGACTGGAGGGTGGCCCGGGGAACGAGGAGGGAGCAGCCGCTGAGGATCGGGCCGTGCTCCTCCCGGTCGTAGGACCGCCAGCGGGGCCACAGCCGTGCCGGCCAGCGACCGACGGGGGTGGACTCCGGCACGAGGGCCTGCTCACCGAGCAGGTTCCACACCGTCGGCAGCCCGTGGCGGCTCGGTTGCAGGCGGCCGTCGGGGTAGCGCACGATCGGTCCGACGATGTCGCCGGGATGGCGCGCCGCGGCGGCGACCAACGCGTCGACGGCGGGCGGGGTGAGCACGACGTCGGGGTTGACGAGCAGGACGAGGTCGCCCGTGGAGGCCGCCGCCCCGGCGTTGACACCGGCGGCGAATCCGTCGTTGCGGTCGCGGCGGATGACGATGGCGTCGGGGACGAGCCGCCACGCGACCGCGACCGAGTCGTCGTCGGAGGCGTTGTCGACGACGACGACCTCGTCGACCGCCTCGCGCAGGGGCGGCAGCAGCGCCGGCAGGCGCGCCTCCGAGCGGTAGGTCACGACGACGGCTGACACCCGGGCGTTCACGGGGTGCCCCGTGGTTGGTCGATGGCCTGCCGCGCCCGCACGGCCCGCAGGGTGAGGGCGAACAGCGCCGCCTCGGACACGAGCGTGGCTGTCGCCGCGCCGGCCGAGGCGTACCGGGGGATGACGAGGACGTCGAGCAGGACGTTCGCCCCGAGGGTCACCGCGACCGCCGAGGTGAACGCCCGGCTGCGTTCGGCGGTGGCCAGCGCGGTGAACAGCCAGTAGGAGCCGGCCGCCGGAGCCGCCGAGAGCGCGACGGGCCACATCACGCCGGCGGCGACGTCGACACCGACCAGCCCCGGCAGGAGGGCGAGCCCCGCAACGGCGGCTACGGCGGCAGCGGCGGCGGTGGCCCCGACCACCACGACGCAACGCCGTGCGGCGACCGCGAACATGGCCGCGTCACCGGACTCCTCGCGAACGGCGGCCAGCCACGGGATCGCCGCGGCGGCCAGGGCGGCCGTGCCAAGGCCGAGGGCCTGCAACGCGAGGGCGGCCGCGCTGTAGTGCGCGACCTCGAGGTCCCCGGTGAACCAACCGAGGATGATGACGTCGACGCGGGCGAACAGCTGGCTCGCCGCTGCGGCCAGGAGCAGCGTCAGCCCCTCCCCGAGCAGACCTCGCCACGCCGTGTGGGCGCCCCGCGCCCGGACCCGCAGCCGGGCGAACGGCAGGACCGCGCAGACGGCGGCGAGCGTGCCCCAGAGCACCGCGTCGAAGTCGAGGGGCGCGACGAGGGCGAGGAGCACCGGGGCGAGGCGGGCGACGGCGAGCATGCCCTCGACGCGCGACTCCAGGCCCGAGTCCCCCAGGCCGCGGCGGACGACGCCAGCCGACGTCGCGGCGGGCCCGAGAAAGAATGCGAGGAGGAACGCCGCCTCCGCCGGCCGGGCGACGCCCACCGCGGCGGGCAGGCCGGCGAGCACGAGGGCTATGACCCCCTGCACGACCACGAGCTGGGCCGTAAGCGCGTCGGCCTGCGCGGGGTCCCGGGCTGCGCGACGGGGAGCGGCGGTCTTCAAGCCGACCTCGACGAGGACCACACCGACCATGCCGTAGGCGGAGAGCAGGCTGTAGCGACCGAAGGCCGCCGCGCCGAACAGCTGCGCGACGAGCACGAGTCGCGGGATGGCGAGGGCAGCGGCGAGGCCCCTGCCGAGGGCCAGCTTCGTGGCCTGGCGCAGGACGTCGCCGAAGGCGGTCACGGACGGTGCAGCCCCGTTGCCAGGCGGGTCAGCCGGGCCAGCGCCCACGCCGACAGCACCGCGCCGTCGGCCGGGGCGTGACGCCCACCCTTGGCGGCGGCGCCGAGAGCGACGACGCCGGCCCCGCTGGCGGCCAGCCAGGCGGCGGCCGGTCGCAGGGAGCACCGGCGCGCGGCGGACCCCCCGGCGGCGGCACCGACGACGAGCCAGGCGCCTGCGGTCGCGACGAGCGCCCGGCCACGCGGCGACGTCGCCGCCCACCAGCCCGGCGTGGAGGCGTGCCAGCGCTCGCGGCGCACGAAGGCCGCAAGGGTGCCGGGGAAGCCGTGGTGGGTGGCGCCCATGCCGGGCGCCCGCGCCAGCCGCGCGCCCGCCGCCCGCAGCTTGTGGCTGAGGTCGACGTCCTCGGCGGTGCGCCGGCTCTCCGTGAAGCCGCCGACGGTGTCGAACGGCTCACGGAGGACCATGAGGTTTGCCGACCACAGGGGCGAATCGGTCCTCGCCAGCCGCGACTCGAGCGCCGACCAGCGGCGCGCCACCCATGGCGCGCCGTCGGGCGCGCGCAGGCGGTTGCCGACCGCGTCGGCGTCGCGCAGCGCCGCGAGACCGGCCGCGAGCCAGCCGGGGTGGGCCTCGCAGTCGGCGTCGAGGAACCCGACCACCTCGGCGTCGCCGGCGGCGCGGACGCCGGCATTGCGGCGGGCGGCGATCGTCCCGCCGGCATGGTGGACCACCTCGGCGCCCGCGGCGCGCGCGAGCTCGGCGCTGCCGTCGGTCGAACCGCCGTCCACCACGATCACCTGGTCGGGTGCCGGCTCCTGGGCTAGCAGCGACGCGACGCAGCGCGCGACGGTGGCGCGCTCGTTGCGGCACGGCACCACGACGACGACGCGGGGACGGTCTGTGGTCACGTCCTGACGCATCGTTCCGATGTCGGACGTTGGCTAGAGTGACGCCTGCTCGAACGCAGCACTCCGCGAGGCGACGTTGCGCCGGCTCCCGCTGCCGTGATCGTCATGGCGACCGAGACGTCGCGACGCACGAAACCAAGGCGACGTGTGATGCAAGACTGCGAGACCCTGGCCGTCGTCATTCCGGTGTACAAGGGCGCGTCCTCCCTCCCGGCGGTGGTGGAGGAGATCATCGCACTGTCCGCCACGCTCGGAGACCGCCAGCTCGAGCTGACCGAGATCGTGCTCGTGCACGACGGAGCCGTCGACGAGTCCGCGCGGGTGATCCTCGAGCTGGAGCAGGCCTCGGCGCTCGTACGCCCCGTGTGGCTGTCGCGCAACTTCGGTCAGCATGCGGCGACGTTCGCGGGCTGCGCGAGCACGACCGCGGACTGGGTCGCCACCATGGACGAGGACGGGATGCACGACCCAGCGGCGATGACCGCCATGGTGGAGACCGCACGCGTGGAGGGCCGCGACCTCGTCTACGCGCTGTCGCCCTCGACGCCGCACAGCCGGTGGCGCGCAGCCACGAGCGCGGCGGCGAAGCGGGTCGCCGAGCGCCTGCTCGGCGTGCCGGGGGCATCGCGGTTCTCGAGCTTCCGGATGATGGACGGGCGCATCGCCCGCGCCCTCGCCGCCTATTGCGGGCACGGCGTGTTCTTCGACGTCGCGGCCCTGTGGGTCTTCTCGTCGAGCGGCACCGTCGAGCACGCTTTCCGCGCGGAGCTGCGGGAGGACACCTCGGGCTACCGCCTGCACAGCCTCCTGACCCACTTCCGCCGCCTCACCGTCACCGCCGGCGCCCGGCCGCTGCGGATCGCCGCCGGCCTTGGCCTCGTCGCGACCCTGCTCGGGTTCGCCGGCGCCCTCTACGTCGCGGTCGCTCGCCTGTCGGGTGCCCTCGTCGTCCCCGGCTGGGCTTCCGTCATGGTGGTGATGATCGGCTTCTTCGGCCTCGTGCTGTTCGTGCTGGGGGTCATGGCGGAGTACCTCAGCGCGGCGCTCGGGATGGTGAGCGGACGTCCCCCCTACCTCATCGTCGGCCAACCGCCGAGGAGCGCGCGCAGCTCGCCGCCGCGATGACGCTGGTCTCGGTGGTGGGGGCAGGAGGGCTCCTCGGCCGTGCCCTCTCCGAAGCCGCGGCCCGGCGGGGGGCCGGTCTCGTGCGCTTCACCGGGCTCGACTGGCGTGCTCCCCGCTTGGCCGCGGCCGCCATCGCCGAGGGAAGTCGTGGGGCCCTCAGCGCCGGCCCACCCCCGAGGTGGACCGTCGTCTGGTGTGCGGGCATCGGTGGCGTCGGCGCCGACGAGCACGGTCTCGACGTCGAAACCGACCTGTTGCGGCGCACGGTGCACGCGGTGCGCGCGCTCGCCGACGGGCACGCGATCCCGACGGTGTTCTCCTTCGCGAGCTCGGCCGGCGCCGTCTGGTCGGGCTCGCGGGTCGCCACCCTCAGTGAGGGCTCTCCCCCGGCCCCCTGGCACGACTACGGCCGCGCGAAGCTCGCTCAGGAGCGGGCCGTCGCCGAGGAGGTCCGAGGGTCCCCTCACCTCCGCGCCCGTCTGGCGCGCATCTCCAACCTCTACGGTGCGCAGCCATGGCAGCACGCACCGAAGGGTCTCGTCGGCCACCTCGTAGGCAACGCGCTGAAGCGGGTCCCGACGCCCATCTACGTGCCCCTCGACACCCAACGCGACTACATCCACGTCGACCACGCGGCAGGCATGATGCTGGCGGACGCGTGGTGCTCGTTCGACCGGCGAGCGGGGTCCGTCGGGGTCGACCTCGTGGCCAGCGGCCAGTCCCACACCATCGCGGCGGTGACGGCGACGCTGAGCCACGTTCTGCAGCGCCGGGTCGCGCTCATCGTCGGCTACTCCGCGCTGGCCGCGCGCCAGCCCCGGATACTCGCCTTTCGCAGCGCCTGCCGGGATCTCGCCGCGCTGAACCCCACGTCGCTGCCGGACGGGATCCGGCGGGTGGTCAACGGGCAGCTGGCCGGGACCGCTCGGGCGTGACCCGCCGCCTGCGCGCCCGCTCAGCGAGGAAGCCGACGGCGGTGGCGGCCTGCGACAACGCGAGGAGGGCCGCCACCGGCGCCGGGTGCCGCACGTCGGGGTCGGCGAAGGGCGCGCGGAGCACGCCGAGGTAGAAGCCGACCGGCTCGAGCTGGGTGAACGGCCCGCGTCCGGGGGCTCGCTGCCCGTGGAACCGCGCCGCCCCGCGGCCGTACGCGGTGTGCTGGCGGACGAACCCGCGCAGGTCCAGGTGGTGCGCGTGGTCGACGACCGCGTCGGCGACAAAGACCATCTCGCGGCCCTGCCCGGACCACCGCAGGCAGAACTCCCGGTCCTCGCCGGCGGCGTCGGGGTAGGAGGCGTCGAAGCCGCCGGCCTCCCGGAAGGCGTCGCGGGGGACCGCGATGTTGTTGGTCGCGAAGAACCGGCCCGCGCCCGTCGGTGCCCGGTAGAGGTAGCTGACGAGCGCCTGGCTCGCGGTCGCGTAGGGGTTGACCGGCAGGGCGTTGACCGTCGCGCCGCCGAGCAGCGCACCCGGGTGGGCGCGCGCCCGCTCGGCGAGCGCCGTCACCCACCCCGGCCGCGGCCGGCAGTCGTCGTCGGTGAACGCGAGGTAGTCGCCGGACGCGAGGGCCCCGCCGGCGTTGCGGGCGGCGGCCGGACCGGCGTTGCCCTGGCGGTGCACGGTGAGGGCGAGCCCCGCCGCAGCGGCACGCGCGGCGGGTGCGAGAGGCTCGGGACTGCCGTCGTCGACGACGATCACCTCGAGGTCGCGGTGGTCCTGCAGCGCGAGGGCGCGCATGCAGGCGACCAGCGCGCCGGGGCGGCGGTAGGCCGGCACGACGACGGAGAACGACGGCTGCCCCACTGGCGTCACACGCGGCGCGTGAGCACGACCCAGACGGTGCGGGCGAGGATCTCCAGGTCGAGCACCGGTGACCAGTTCACGAGGTACTGCAGATCGTGGCCGAGCTTGAACTCCGGGTCCGTGTGGTAGCGACCGTGGATCTGGGCGAGTCCGGTGATGCCGGGAGGGATCTCATGGCGACGCGAGTAGCCGGGGATGAGCTGCTCGTACTGGGCGGTGAGCTCGGGACGCTCCGGGCGGGGTCCGACGACCGACATCTCGCCGCGCAGGACGTTCCACAGCTGCGGCAGCTCGTCGAGGCGGGTGGCGCGCAGCCACCGGCAGGCCGGCACGACGCGGACGTCGCGGTCGCCGGCGAGCACCGGTCCGAGGCCGTCCTCGGCGTGGGGGTACATGGTGCGCAGCTTCACGAGCGCGAACACCCGCCCCTCGCGCCCGACGCGGTTCTGGCGGAAGAGCACGGGGGGGCCCGCCACGATCCGCACGTACGCGGCGAGCGCGGCGAGCGCGGGCAGCGTGACGGGCAGGGCGGCCACCACCCCGACGAGCTCCAGCACCCGCTTGAAGCGGGCCCGGGAAACCGGCAGGGTGTGGGTGCCGAGGGCGACGAACGGCATGCCGGCGATCTCGCGCACACCCCGCAGGCCGAGCAGGGTGTCGTGGGCACCGACCCGCTGCTGCACCCCGACGCCGCGGCGCGCGAGGGTGGTGAGCGGCTCGGGGTAGACCTCGTCGAGCATGCGGCCGGTGAGCAGCAGCACGTCGGTCGCGTCGGTGTCCTCGACGGCCTCGAGCAGGGAACCGCGGCTCCCGGTGTAGCCGACGACGATCGTGGTGCGGTCGTAGTCGCGCAGGTGGCTCCGCGCGAGGTTCACGTCGTCGGGCGGGCCGACGAGCAGCACCCGTGGTGGCCCCTCCCGCTGCACGCGCAGGCTCCGCGCGAGGTGGCGGTTGCCCGTCAGGGCGAGGGAGCCGAGCACGAGCAGGGCGACGAGGTTGGCCCGTCCGCCCGGGTAGCGGCCGACCGCGAGCCACACCGCGGCGACGAGCAGGACCGCGAGGGCGGTGAGCATCGCCACGCGCGGCAGGGCGGGCCGCACGCCGAGGCGCTGCTCGGGCTCGTACAGCCCGCCGAAGTAGTAGACGACGAGATGGATGGCGGTCGCGCCGACGAACCCCAACGCGTAGGTGCTGAGCGGGTAGGTCGGCCAGCTCGTGCCGAAGCGCACGAGGTTGACGCCGACCATCACGACGAGCAGCGCCGCAGCGTCCGCGGCCATGAGCAGCCGGAAGCCGCCCGCGCGCAGGCGGGTGAGCAGCCGGGGCTGGCCGGGTGGCGCGGGCCGACGGCCGGTGCGGGAGCCGGCGTCTCGCTTCATGGATGGCCGCAGTCTCCCACAGGCGTTCCCACAAGTCGACCGGTCCCCGCGCCGTCAGGCGAGGCGTTCGAGCGCCTGCACGGCCCCCTCGTGAGCGGGGTTGAGCTCGAGCGCACGCTCGAAGGCCTCTTTCGCCCCCTCGTCGTCGCCGTCGGCCGAGCGCGCCTCACCGAGCGCGACCCACCAGTCGGCCTGGTCGCCGCGCAGGTGCACCGCCCGCTCGAGCAGCGCGTTCGCGTCGGTGACGTCGCCCTGCGCCAACCAGTACCGGCCCACCTCGACGAGGATGATGGGCGTGGAGGGGTCGAGCTCGAGGGCGCGGGCGTACCAGTGGGCCGCCTCCTCGTGGCGATCGATGCTCACCGCGACGCGGGCGAGGTTCATCACGTTCGTGAGGCCGCGCGGGTCGCGGTCGACCGCCTCCTGGTAGGCCTCGTATGCCCGCTCCTCGAGGCCGAGCTCGTTCAGGGCACCCCCGAGCATGGAGGGGTACCGCGGCTCCCAGGGGGCGAGGTCGGCGGCGCGGCGGTAGCTGTCCGTGGCGCCGCGGGTGCTGCCCGTGGCGCTGTGGCGCACGCCGTCCATCGCCGCCGCGTCGGCGCGCAGGGGGAGCGTCGTCACCCATGCTCCGGCGAGGAGCGCGACGACGAGCCCCCCGATCACCGCCGGGGGGGCGGGTGCGAGCGGTACGGTCTTCGGCTGCGCCTTGCGCTTGCGGCCCGGCCGGGCCGCCGGCAGAGCCGGGGCGCCCGGCAGCACCCATTCCCGCAAGGGCGGCCGGGTCCCGACCGCGACGATGATCCCGGCGATGACCCAGTGCAGCGATGCGAGCGGCGGCACGTCGATGGAGACGAGCGCCTGCGCCTGGTAGGCCACCCAGGCCCCGCCGAACGCGGCGAAGAGCAGGCGCTCCTCCCCGCCCGTGCGGCGCAGTCCGCGCACGAGCGCCACGCCGGTGAGCACGACGAACGCGAGGTACGTGACGAACAGGAGCAGGCCACCGCTGGCGAGCATGTCGAGCGGGACGCTGTGGGGGGCGTCGACGGCGCGTGCGAGTCCGTCCCGGGCGGCGACCGCCTCAGGCCGGTAGGTGTGGTACCAGCCGGCGTAGTCCCCGAGGCCGAACCCCGTGAGCGGGCGGTCGCGGAACATCGCGAGGGCGACCTCCCACTTCGGCACCCGGCTTGCGAGGCTCGCGGCCGCGCCCCGGCGCACCGCGGCGAACGGGCCGCCGCCGGTGCCCACGCCGACGGCGAGCAGCCCGACCGCGGCGAGCCCGCCGCCGGCCACGCGAAGGCGGCCGACCCTCCCGCCGGTGGTGAGCAGCCACACCGTCGCGACGAGCGTGCTGCCGAGCACCGCCGCCCCGACGCCCTGCAGGGAGTTCGACGCAAAGCAGGCCCCGACGGACAGAAGCGCGAGCAGTCCGCTGCCGGCCCGCCACCCGGGGGCCCAGGTGTGGGTGAGCGCTCCCCACACCGCCAGGGGGGTGACGATGCCCAGCCAGGCGGAGAAGAAGTTCGCGTTGCCGAACGTGGCGAAGACCTGAGGGCCGCCCTCCACGGGGTTCCAGCCGTAGGGTTCGATCCCCGCCGCCTGGGCGAGGCCGTACACGCTCACGGGCACCGCCGCGGCGAGCAGGGCCTTGGCGAGGTGCGCCGGGGAGTGGTCGCGGTAGAGGCGCAGCGCGACGCCGAAGAGCACGGCGTAGACCGTGTACATGGCCAGGCCGGTGTGACGACCGGGGTGCCCGACCATGGACCACAGGGGGGTGGGCGACACGAGCGTCGCGACGAGTGCGGCGAGCAGGAACGCGCCGACCGCCAGCCACACACGGGTGACGGGCAGGACGGCACGGCGCGTGCGCGCGACGCGCACGACGCCCACAGCCAAGGTGGCGAAGGCACCGAGGGTGATGACCGTCGCCTTCGTCGTGTTGAAGACGTCGTAGGTGGCGCGGCTGAAGATCAGCGCCCCGGCGACGAGCAGGCCTGCGAGGAGCCAACGCTGCCAGCGCAGCGTCCGGGCGACGAACTGCATGGGGATGGATTCTACCCGTGTGTCCGCCGTCAGCAGGATGAAGCCCCGGCGAAGTGCCGGGGCTTCATCGCAGCGTCAGTGGCTCGCGCTAGCTGAATACGGCCGCTATGCGGCTGACCACGCCACCGAGGAGGCCGATGTCGGGCGCGACGAACTGCGTCTGCACGCTCTCCGGCGCGATTTCGAAGGCGAAGTTGACGCCGGGGTCGCCGACGGAGGCCGTGACCGTCACCGTGCCGGTCTCCACGCTCGTGTAGTCGAAGAAGGCCTGGCCGTTGGCGTTCGTCGTGGCCGTCTGCGGCACCGGCGGGATGACCGTCACCGTGCCGGTGGCCACGAACGTCACCACCACCCCCTGGACCGCCGGGCCGAGCTGGCTGAGCACCGTCGCGGTCGCCGTGGCCGTCTGGGCTATGGCCCTGGTCGGCGGCGCGTCGAGCGCGACGATGGCCGGCACGACGAGGAAGTTCAGCAGGCGGACGACGAAAGTGGCCATCTGGTCGCGTCGGGTCTCCCGGCGGGGCGCGAACAGCCCGCCACCGATGCCCTCGGCGAGCCCGGCGACCGCGGCGCCGTTCACCTTCTGGAAGTGCACGTTGCCCACCGGCACGTCGGTGAACTGCTGCACGGTCGAGTCGAACGCGTCGGGGTCGTCGGCGAACGCGTAGCCGGCGGCGCGCATGAGGAAGGTCGCCATCTGGTCACGCCTCGTGCGCAGCTCCACCCCGTACCGGTTGCCCGGAAGACCCAGCGGGCCGCCCTCGACGATGCCGGCTGCCGCGAGACGGTTGATGTTGTTGGCGTGCACGTTCGTGGCGGGCACGTCGGTGAACGTGTTGGCGGTGCCCGCCGGCAGGGCGACACCGGCCGCGTCGAGCGTCTCCGCGATGAACGTCGCCATCTGGTCACGACGTACCTGCAGACGGGGCCGATAGGTGTTGTCGGGGAAGCCCCGGACGATCTCGAAGTGCGCGGCGCAGTCGACGTTCGCCCGATGCGCGTCAGGGATGCGCGCTCGGTCGGTGAAGGCCGCAGCAGGTGCGTTGATCGGGCAGGCGTCGGTGGGATCCTCCGGCGCGTCCTGCCCATGCGCGGGGCCCACCCGCGGCAGCAAGGTGAGCATCATCGCTGCAGCGGCGAAGACGGCGAGGTAGCGCAGCAGCGCCATGCGGTCCTGGGCAGTTGCCATCATCAAGAGCTTCTCCGTTCCAGGCCGGCTGACGGCAACGCGAAAGCCCCGTCAGCTGGTCCTGGGGGATCGCGCCGGCTCGTCACTGGCCGTAGCAAGGCTGCCACCTACCTGCCCGAAGTCGATCAGGCGAAACGCCGAAACGCAAGAAATCCGTTCGGACCATCGCCTGGGATGACCGGCTGCGCGCGCTTGCCGAACCGGGCGGACTGCGCGAAGGAGGCGCCAACGCGGGCTAGCGGATGGCCCCGGCCTCAGCGCAGCAGCGACAGCGTCAGGCCGCTGTAGACGGCGAAGGAGCCAAGGAGTGCGAACAGCAGCGTCCGGGTCTGCGTGGTGACCGCGGCGAGCAGCTGGCCGCGCAGGTCGCTCTGGACGCGGTCGAAGCCGTTGTCGACACGGCCGGCGAGCATCGCAAAGCGCGCGTCGTCGAACTCCCGGCGCGCGTCGATGCGCTCGTCGATCCGGGCGAAGCCCTCCTCCATGCGGGCCTCGACCCGCTCGAAGCGGGCGTCGACCTGCTCGAAGCGGGCGTCGACCTGCTCGAAGCGGGCCATGACGGCGGCGCCGAGCTCGGACAGCTCGCGGGAGGTGACCCAGTCGCGTCCCTCCATCGCCATCACCCGTTTCATCAGCAGTGCCGCGGTGCGCTCCCCCAGGTGGCGGGCGAGGCCATCGTGCAGCTCGCGGATCTCGTCGTCGTGGTTGCGATCGTGGTCCATGATGGCTCCTGACGCCGGACGGTTCAATGCCGTCAGGATCGCAGGAGGCTGCGACAGCTCGGGCTCGCTGTCCCCAGGACCGCGGGGCCCTCGCGGCTACCGCATCGGGGTGACGGTGTTGCTCGGGGCGGAGAAGGCGCCGAGGCCGGCGCTGTTCTCGGCGGCGACGGTGAAGTAGTAGGCGGTGCCGGCCTTCAGGCTTGTCACCCGCACGCTCGTCGCGGTGCCGGCGACCGTGACGGTCCGGGCGACCGCGCCGTTGCGGGCCTGGTGGGCGCGCACCGTGTAGCGGGTGATCGGCGCGCCGCCGTCGGCGGGCGCGGTCCAGCTGACGTCGGCGGCGCTGCGCTGGGCGACGGCCCGCACGCCGCTGGGGGCGTCGGGTCGGGTGACGGTCGTCGTGGGGCCGGTGAACAGCAGGCGGTTGGGCGAGCCGGTGCCGCCATCCGTCACCACCCCGGTCGTCGTCGCGGCGAGCAGCGTCTCGCCGACCTGGGCGGGACTGGCCTGTGGCGAGGCGGCGAGCAGAAGGGCGGCGGCGCCGGCGACGTGGGGTGCGGCCATGGAGGTGCCGCTCATCGTCGCCGTCGCGGTGTCGCTCGTGTGGTAGGCCGAGGCGATCCCGGAGCCGGGCGCGAACAGGTCGAGGCAGGAACCCCAGCTCGAGTAGGTCGCCCGGGCGTCGGTGGACGTCGTCGCGGCGACGGTGAGCGCCGGACCCACACGCGCGGGCGAGGCGTTGCAGGCGTCGGTGTTGCTGTTGCCCGCGGCGACCACGTAGGTGATCCCGCTCGCGATGGAGTTGGCGACCGCGCTGTCGAGGGTCGCGCTGGCGCCCCCGCCGAGGCTGAGGTTCGCGACCGCGGGCTGGCCGGCGGGGCGGTTGGCGGTGATCCAGTCGACGCCGGCGATGACCGACGACAACAGACCGGAGCCGTCGCAGCCAAGCACCCGCACGGGGACGATGGTCGCCTCCTTCGCCACGCCGTGGCGGGCGCCGGCGACGGTCCCGGCCACGTGGGTGCCATGTCCGTTGCAGTCCTCGGTCGTGGCGCCGCCGAGCGCGTCGAAGCCCGCGGCCACGCGGCCGCCGAAGTCGCTGTGCGTCGAGCGGACGCCGGTGTCCACGACGTAGACGCGCACTCCCGCCCCGTCCTTCACCCAGCTGTAGGTGGCCGAAAGGGGCAGCGCCCGCTGGTCGACACGGTCGAGGCCCCACGGCGGGGAAGTCTGCGTGGATGACTCGAGGCGCACCCACCGGTCGGCCTCGACGCGCACGACCCGGGGGTTGGCGGCGAGGTCGCGGGCGGTGGCGGCGTCGATGCGGGCGGTGAACCCGTGCAGGGCGCGCGTGTGGAACCGCTCCGCCCGCCCGCCACGGGCGCCCACGCTGTCCACGACGGCACGCAGCGCCACGTCGGGACGCACGGTGACGATGTAGCGGCCGGGCAGGACCTCACCGGCTACCGGCGGGCGGCCGTCTACGGCCCAGGCGGGCGCCCCGGGCAAAAGCGCCACCGCAACGGCGGCGGCGACAAGAGCGGCGGCGAGGGCGGCGGGGCGGGACCCGGCCGACGAGGTCAGGGGCATCCAAGGGCTCCTTCAGCGTTGAGATACTGAAGGTGTCGGCGCGAACGCGCCCCACCTGAAGGGAACTACCAGGCGGCGGTGACGGTGTTGCTCGGGGCGGAGAACGCCCCGACGCCGGCGCTGTTCTCCGCAGCCACGGTGAAGTAGTAGGCGGTACCCCCCCACAAGCCGGGCACGCGGACACTGGTCGCGTTGCCGGAGACGGTTACCGTCGTGGTGACCCTTCCACCGAAGGCCGCCATGTGGGCACGAACCGTGTAGCGGCTGATCGGGGCACCGCCGTTGGAGGGCGCGGTCCAGGCGACGTCGGCAGCACCACTCCGGGCGACGGCGGTCACGCCGGTCGGGGCGCCCGGAACGGTCACGACCTCCGGGGGCGGGGGAGGCGGCGCCGGAGCAGGAGCGGGCGCCGGGGCCGGTTCCGTGGACGGGACAGGGTCCGCGACAGGAGCCGTCGCCGTCGCGCCGGTGAACAGCAACCGGTTCGGCGAGAGGAGACCCGCACCCGAGACCACGCCGGCCGTGGCGGCGGCGAGCAGTCGGTCATGAACCTGGGCGGGGGTTGCCTGAGGAGAGCTCGCGAGGAGCAGCGCGGCGGCGCCCGCAACGTGCGGCGCAGCCATGGACGTGCCGCTCATGGTCGCCGTGGCACTTGTGCTCGTGTGGTACGCCGAGACGACGCCGGAGCCGGGAGCGAACAGTTTCACGCAGCTGCCCCAGTTCGAGTAGGCAGCGCGCGCGTCGCTCCGCGTCGTCGCCCCCACCGTGAGGGCTGCACCAACCCGGGCCGGCGAGGTGGTGCAGGCGTCGGTGTTGCTGTTGCCGGCCGCAACGACAAAGGTCACGCCGCTCGCGATGGAGTTCGTGACGGCGGTGTCGAGGGCGGCGCTGGCGCCGCCGCCGATGCTGAGGTTCGCTACCGCCGGCTGCCCGGGGGGACGGTTGGCGGTGATCCACTCGACTCCGGCGACGACCGACGAGAGGGTGCCCCAACCGTCGCAGCCCAGCACACGCACGGGGACGATGGTCGCACCCTTCGCGACCCCGTGATGGGCGCCCGCGACCGTGCCCGCGACGTGCGTGCCGTGCCCGTTGCAGTCCTCGGTCGTCCCGGCCCCGAGCGCATCGAAGCCCGCGACGACGCGGCCTCCGAAGTCGGTGTGCGTGGCTCGGACGCCGGTGTCCACGACGTAGACGCGCACCCCCGCTCCGTTGTTCGCCCACGTGTAGGTGGCCGACAGCGGCAGCGCCCGCTGGTCGACGCGGTCAAGCCCCCAGGGCGCGAAGAACTGCGTCGCCGAAGCCACACGCACCCAGCGGTCAGCCTCCACGCTGTCGACGCGCGGGTCCGCGGCGACACCGCGGGCGGTGGCGGCGTCCATGCGGACCGTCAGCCCGTGCAGGGCCTCGTCGTGGACCCGCTCCACACGGCCGCCCTTGGACGCGAGCGCGTGGACGACCGCGTGGATCGCCGCGTCAGGACGGACGGTCACGAGGTAGCGCCCCGGGACGACGCCGCCTATGGCCGGCCCCGCGGCGGCCTGCGCCGGGGGCAGTGGCAGGAGCACGGCGGCGAGCGCGGTGGCGAGGAGCAGCGCGAGAACAGAGGCAGCACGCAAGGGCGCCGAGCGGTTGACGGGCATGTGCGGAGGTCCTTCAGCGTGGGGTGGCGGCGGACGCTGAAGGTGTCGGCGCGAGAGCGCTCAGCCTGAAGACGCGTGAAGCGATTTGCGCTGACCGCAGGGACCCTTGCGACACAGGCTCGTCGCACGTATCCGTGGTGCTGGTGCGGGGGCCAAGGGCTCGGCCGGACGACGAGGCGCTGGCCCCCTCGGTGGGCCACCGACCACCCCCATCGTTCACAAGCGCCGGAAAGCAGCGAGGCCCCGGTCCGTGGGGACCGGGGCCTCGGCTCTCCTCAGTGGAGAGCGGCGCTGCTCGCGGTTAGCTGCGAACTGCCGTGGCCGCACCCTCCGTGTGCGTGGGCGCCGTACCGGCTGCGACGATGCCCGGCTGGGTGGAGCCGAGCACCGACGTCTGCACCTGCGCGTTCGTGAAGCAGTTCTGCAACCGGATGGTCCGGTTGGCGTCCTGCATCGTACGCGTGCAGACCGCCCCGGCGGGCGCGCCCGGCGCGAGAGCACCCTCGGCGACCGGGACGAAGATGACGCCCTCCTGGTTGACGAGGAACAGCGAGGCGGTGGGCACAGCCGTGGCGTCCTGGTCGAACTGGTACTCCACGCGGTTGTTGCCGAGCTCGTCGATCGTCGCGGTCACCCCGACGAGGTCGGGAATCGCGGTGCGCCCGGCGACCGCCACGATGTTCTGCAGCGCCACCTCGTCACGCACGTTGATTGCACCCGGCGCACCAGCGCCGACCTGCGTCACCGCACCCGGCTCGACGCTCGCACCGACGGCCTGGGCCACAGTGCCAACGGCGAAGGTGCAGTCGACGACCGCGGTGTCCGCAATTGAGCGGGTGCACGTCGTCGCGCTGACCTCGCCGTCACCTTCCGGCGCAAGGCCCGGTGTACCTGGTGCACCGATCGGGTTGGCCGTCGGCGTGCTCGGCTGCCCTGCGACGGCGACGAGGTTCGCGTTGCCGGCCGAGGTGTAGACCCGGAACCGGTTCGCGACCACGGTGAACTGCTCGACAGCCGTGTCGAACCGGTAGGACACCTGGTTCGGGCCGGTCACCGTCGCGTTGACGAGGTCGGGCGTGCGGGTGCCGCCCGCCGTCACGTCATGCGCCTGCAGGACGTTCGTCCGGCGCTCGGCAACGGCGGTCTGGTTGCTCGTCACCGCACCCGGGTCGACCGCTCCGCGCCGCACGGCGTCGGTCGGCAGGAAGACCGGCGGGGCGAACGCGACCGTGACCGTCCGCGCGTCTGCGGAGATCGCCGTCACGGCACCGCCCTGCCATTCCACGCCGTCGGAGTCGATGAGGTAGAAGCGCTGCTCATCGATGTCGCCGAAGCCGCCGGCGACGTTGAGCACCGGCTGGTCGAAGCGGAAGTCGGCCACGACGAGGCCGCCGACCACACGGATGTTGCCGACGGTCTCGAGGTCCGGCGCGGCCGTGCGCCCCGCGAGCTGCTCAGGCGCGCGCAGCGGCGCGTCCTGCGGGTAGGCGAAGCGACCCTGCGGGTCCTGGACCGCACCAGCGCGGACGGTGGCACGCACCGCCGTCCCGACGATGCCCGTGCCGAACTGGGCGATCACCGACTGGTTGTCGGGCCGGATCTGCACGGCCGTCGGCCGGAAGACCTGCCCGGCGGCGTTGTAGACCTGGAACAACGCCGGGTCCGGTGCGGCACCGGTGATGTTCGCGTCGAACTGGTAGATCACCGTGTTCGCCGTGGGGTTCGCCGTGGCGCTGATGAGGTCAGGGCCGTTCGTGCGCTGACGTGCGGCCTCGGTGACGGTGAAGTTGACCGTCTGCGTCTGGACCGTCCCGTCGGTGTACCGGATGGTGAACACCAGCGGGCACGCACCGGCTGCCTGCCCGGCGGGGATGTTCAAGGTGAACCGCCCCTCCGCATCAAGGTTGACCTGCTCGTTCTGGAAGCCGCATCCGGTCACGACGATCGACTGGATCGCACCCGGGTTGTCTACCCGGCCGGTGATGACGCCGCCCTGCGGCGCGGTCGCCTGGTCGAGGGTGATCGGGCCGGTGACTGCCGGCGGCGTGCAGCGGACCGACGCCGTCGCCTGGAGCTGCTGGCCGTCCGGGGGCGCCGGGCTCGTCGCGGTCACCGTGACCGTCTCGGGCGCCGTCGCGGTGAGCTGGAACTGCGCCTGGCCGGCAGGGCTCGTCAGAGCGGTCGCCGTCTGCGGTGTCGCCGGGCCCGTGACCGTGAAGTTCACGGTCCTGTTCTGGACTCCCTGACCGGCCTGGGTGATGGTCGCCGTCACCGTCGTCGGCTGGCCGACCACGCACTGGCCGATCGTCACCGCCATGGTGGGGGCGCCGGGCGGGCGGGGACCGTCCGTGAGGATGAAGTTCAGCAGGCGCACCACGAAGGAGGCCATCTGGTCACGTCGGGTCTCCAGGCGCGGCTGGTAGAGGCCGCCGCCGGTGCCGAGCGCGATGCGGTTCTCGGCGGCGGCATTGACCTTGCGGAAGTGGACGTTGCCCGCGGGCACGTCGGTGAACTGCTGGGTGGTCGAGTCGAACGCGTTGACGTTGTTCTGAAGGGCGAAGCCAGCCGCGCGCATGAGGAAGGAGGCCATCTGGTCACGCCGCGTGCGGAGCTCGGGCCCGTACTGGTTGGTCGAGCGGCCGACGGGGCCGCCCTCGACGATGCCGGCTGCCGCGAGGCGGTTGATGTTGTCCGCGTGCACGTTGGTGGCAGGCACGTCGGTGAAGGTGTTGGGGTTGCCCGCCGGAAGGTCGACGCCGGCCGCGTCGAGCGTCAGGGCGATGAACGAGGCCATCTGGTCACGACGGACCTGCAGACGGGGCCGGTAGGTGTTGTCGGCGAACCCGCGGACGATGCCGAAGTGCGCCGCGCAGTCGACGTTCGCGCGGTGTACCTGGGGGATGTTGCCGCGGTCGGTGAATCCCGCCGCCGGCGCGTTCTCCGGGCAAGCGTTGAGTGGGTCCGCAGGCGGCTCTTGCGCGCCGGCCGTCTGGGGCAGCAAGGCGAACGCAACCGCCATTGCTCCCAGTACGGCCAGGAAGCGCAGAGCAGACCCGCTGAAGCGGTCCGTCACTGTCATGAAAGGGCCTCCTAAGCCAAAGGTGTGCTGCTGTGCCCGACTTCAACGCCAGTCGGCGGCGCGACGCACACGGGGCGCGTCGTTGCTAGGACGTTCCAACCAGCGTCGTGCGTGCGGGTTCCGGAGGAAAAACCTCCGGCATGTCGGTCCAATGGTCAGGCGCGACGTGCGCTCGACCCACCGCGGTACGGACGCGTACTACCGACGTCGTTCGCTCACGTGGGACCCGACACCATGGATCGGGCAGGGGGCACCCTAACCCGGATCGTGGCTCTACGCCAAGTATCCCCTACGGGGCGCAGCCGGACATCTGGACAAGGGGTCTCGGGGGACCAGGGCATCCCCCGCGGCCACCGGCCCGTGGGGAGGCCTCCCGATCGCGGACGGGACGTACACTGCGCCGGATCAGAAGGCTCCCGCTCAAGGATCCCCTGCGTGACACCTTTCGCCAGCCGGCGTGCGCTGACCGCACTGACCGTCCTTCTCGCGCTCGTCGCCGTCCCGCCGGCGACGGCGCAGCCCGACCTGGTGCGCGACGTCGTCGAGGGCCTCCTGCCCGCCGACGCCGACGCGGTCGCGCCGGCGAGGGTGCCGGGCCGCACCCCGAACGTGACCATGCGGGGTTCCGGCTGGGGCCACAGCGTGGGCATGAGCCAGTACGGCGCGCGCGCGCAGGCGCAGGCCGGCCGCAGCGTCGGGCAGATCCTGACCCACTACTATCCCGGCGTCACCGTCGGTACAGGGGGCTCGCTCGACCCCTCCAGCGAGACGCGGGTCGAGCTGTTCGAGAGCCGCGTCGACGGCGAGGGCGCCCGGCACGTGCGCCTGGCCGCCCGGGGCCGCAACGGGGCCGCCGGCCCCTCGACGGCGGCGACGGTGCGTCTCGGGGACGACCGTGGGGTGCGCGCCCTGCCGCCGCCGGAGCAGGCCTGGACCCTGACCCACGACGGCGCCGCGTACGTCCTCCACGACGCGGCGGGCGCCCCGATCGAGCGGGGGCCGGGACCGGTCCAGCTCGCCGTCGCGCCGCCCGGCGGCCCGAACCCGGGGCTGCTCTGCCTGCCGCAGCTGGGGTGCAGCTCCGGCTCCCCGCTGGGCGCCTACCAGTGGGGCTACGTGGCCGTCACCTGGGACGGCGCCGCCCAGCGCATGCGGCCGATCCTGCACCTGCCGCTGGAGCTCTACCTGCGCGGCCTCGCCGAGATGCCCTCCAGCTGGGAGATGGCCGCCTTGCAGGCACAGGCGATCGCCGGGCGCACCTACGCGAGCCGCCGGGTCCGCAGGGGCGGCGCCTGGCACCTCGACGCGACACCGCGCACACAGGCTTACGCGGGCTGGGCGAAGGAGGGCGGCCCGGACGGCAGCCGCTGGGTCCAGGCCGTCGACTCGACCGCGCGCCAGGTCGTCACCTACGGGGGCAGCCTCGCGGAGACCTCCTACTCCTCGTCGCACGGCGGCCGCACCGAGAACGTCCAGGACTCCTGGGCCTTCAACCAGTCGACGAGCACGTTCCCGTACCTGCGCAGCGTCGACGACCCGTGGTCGCTCGGCGGCGGCAACCCCTACGCGGCCTGGACGGCCACGGTGAGCAACAGCGAGCTCGTGCGGGTCGTCCGCGACGAGACCGGCGTGGAGCACATCGCGAGCGTCGCCGTGCGCGACCGCACCGAGGGCGGCACCCCCCGGACGCTGGCGGTCCACGGCTGGACCGCCTCCGGCGAGCGCGTCGTGCGCACGTTCACCGGCGAGAAGAACGCCGGAGCGACGCTGCGGATGCGCTGGCCCTCCCGCGACGGCCAGCCGTTCGTCCGCAGCCAGCAGATCCGGTCGCTCAGCGTCTCGCCCTTCGCGGACGACGACGGCTCACCCCACGAGTTCAACATCTGGGTCATCGCCGAACGCGGGGTCACGCAGGGCTGTGACGCCGCCGATCCCCCGCGCTACTGCCCCACCGCCCACGTCACCCGCGCGCAGATGGCCACGTTCCTGGCCCGCGCGCTGGGCCTGCGCGTGGACGCCAACGAGCCCGACCGGTTCCGCGACATCGCCGGCAACCCCCACCGCGCGGCGATCAACGCGATCGCCCGTGAGGGCATCAGCGGCGGCTGCAACGCCGACGGCACGCTGTTCTGCGCCCGCAACGGCGTCACCCGTGACCAGATGGCCTCGTTCCTGTCCCGCGGGTTCAACCTGCCCGGCGCCGGCGACCAGGGGTTCACCGACGTGCCCGCGAGCTCCCCGCACCGCGACGCCATCAACCGCGTGGCCGCCCGGGGCATCACCGCCGGCTGCGCGGCGAACCGCTTCTGCCCCCGCAACGTCGTCACCCGGGGGCAGATGGCCTCCTTCCTCGCCCGCGGTCTCGGCGAGGGCTGGTAGGCCTCGCCCGATCAGCGGGTGCCTGCGGTTAGGCTTGTCGCACCGTGAAGCGCATCCACGTCTTCCTTGGCACGAAGGCCCAATACATCAAGACCGCACCCTTGCTGCGGCTGATGGACGACCAGGGCGTGGACTACCGGCTGATCGACTCGGGCCAGCACGCGCGCCTGTCGGTGACGATGCGCGCCGACCTCGGCGTGCGCCACCCCGACTACGTCCTCGGGGGCAAGGAGGACGTCGACACCATCGGTCACGCACTCCTCTGGTCGGGGCGGCTCACGACGCGGCTGCGTTCCCCCGCACGGCTGCGCGCAGAGGTGTTCGGCGGCGCCGGCGGGGTGTGCGTTGTCCACGGCGACACACCGTCGACGCTGCTCGCCGCCCTCATGGCGCGCCGGGCCGGGTTGCAGGTGGCCCATCTCGAGGCGGGGCTGCGCAGCCACAGCCTGCTCAACCCGTTCCCGGAGGAGCTCATCCGGCTGTGGGTGATGCGCCTGTCGCAGCTGTTGTTCGCGCCCGACCGGGCCGCGCTCGCCAACCTGCGGTCGATGCGGCTGCGCGGCCGGGTGATCCCCCTCGGCGGCAACACCGTCATCGAGGCGCTGCGCCACGGGCTGCGCGCGGTCAGCCCGCCCGGGTCGGGACCGGTCGTCGTGACGATGCACCGCGTCGAGAACCTCCGCAACCGGCGGCGTGTCGACGGGATGATCCGCCTCGTCCTGCGGATCGCCGAGAGCCACCCGGTACGGTTCGTCCTGCACGGCCCCACCGTCCAGACCCTCGCACGGACCGGCGGGGACCAGCTGCTGCGGGAAGCCGGTGTGGAGCTCAGCCCCCTGCTCCCCCACTTCGTGTTCACCCGCCTGCTCCACACCGCGCCGTTCGTCATCACCGACGGCGGGTCGATCCAGGAGGAGTGCGCGCTGCTCGGCGTGCCGACCCTTCTCTGGCGGCTGCGCTCGGAACGCCCCGACGGCCTCGGCGGCAACGTCGTGCTGTCCCACTACGAGCCCGCCGTCGTCGACGCGTTCCTCGCCGACCCGGGGCGCTACCGCCGCGACGCCTTCACGCCGGACCTCACCCCGTCGAAGGAGATCCTCGACACGCTCCTCGCCGCGGTCGACGGCTGAAGGGCGGCGCCTTGCGGCCGACGGGCCGCCCGCTAGCCTGAACGGGGCGCGATCGCTGTCTCACCGACGGCGGGCGACGGCTCGCCCTCGCCGGGCGGAAGGGTCTCTCGTGGCTGCGTTCATGGTCGCGGTGCGCGGCTTGTGTGGTGGGCTGCTCGCGGCCGCGCTGGCCGTGGCGTTGCTCGCCGGACCGGCCGGCGGGCAGGACGCCGCCCGTCCGGCACCCCCTTTCACGCTGCACGGCAGCGGCGAGGGGCACAGCGTCGGGCTGAGCCAGTGGGGCGCACGGGCGCTCGCCCTCGCGGGTCGCAACCACGTGGGAATCCTCCAGCACTTCTACACCGACGTCCAGATCGCCCCGCAGACCGCCACCGCGACGACCGAGCCCCTGCGCGTCGGGCTCTTCCACGCCAACGCCCGGGTCAGTGACCCGACGGTGCTGCGGCTGACCGCGCTCGGGGGCTCCGACGGCGGGGTCGACGTCGCGCTCGCCGCCGAGGCTGGCCCGGCGCGGGTGGCGGCCGGCCAGACCTGGACGCTCGTCCACGACCCCGGTGTGGCCATCCTGCGACCGCCGGGCTTCGCGTTGCAGGACGCGGGCGGCAGGACCGTCGCTCGTGGCCCGGGCCCGGTGACGGTGCGCTACCCCACCGGCGGCGCCCCCGCGCTGCGGCTGCCGCAGATCGCCGGGAGCGACACCCCGGCGGACGGCGCCGTCAACCGCGGGGTCGTGACGGTCACCCGTGACGAGGCCAGCGGGCGGCTGGATCCGCTGCTCGCCCTGCCGCTGGAGGAGTACCTCCTCGGCGTCGACGAGATGCCCGCCGGGTGGGGCCTCGAGGCGTTACGGGCCCAGGCGGTCGTTTCCCGCACCGTCGCGGCCCAGCGCCTGGCGGCGGGGCCTCGCGGGGAGTGCGGCTGCCACGTGGGGCTCACGCCACCCGACCAGAGCTACGCCGGCTACGCGCGGGAGGCCGACCCGCAGGCCGGCGCCTGGAGGGAGGCGGTCACCTCCACGACGGGGCAGGCGGTGACGGCCGGCGGGCAGCTCGTCGATGCCGTCTATGCGCGCTCCCACGGCGGCCGCAGCGAGAACATGGAGGAGTCGTGGGCCTTCGGCGGCCGGTCGCTGCCGCACCTGCGGAGCGTCACGGACCCGTGGGTCAGCGACCCCCGGCTCGCGGGAACGAACCCCCAGGCGGCGTGGAGCCACGAGCTTCCCCACGCCGTGCTCGCCGACCTCGTGGGGCTGGTGACGGTCACCGAGGTCGACGTCGCCGCGCGCACCATCGGCGGGACACCCCTGGCGCTTTCGGTGTCCGGCTGGGCGGCCGACGGCCGGCGGGTGGTCGACCGGCGCTTCCAGGGCAGCACCGTGCGGGTCGCGGGAGCAGAGGTCTTCCTGGCCCTGCGCAACGCCGGCGCGCCGCCGCCGTCCCAGCAGGTGGGGGTCATCGGCTTCACCGCGTTCCCCGACGTGGCGTCAAGCTCGCCGCACGCCTACAACGTGGCCGCCATCGCCGAGCGGCGCGTCACGACCGGCCGCGCCGACGGCACCTACGACCCCCGCGCCGGAGTCCGTCGCGACCAGATGGCGACGTTCATCGCCCGTGCGCTGAACCTGCCGCTCGACCCGCAGGCGCCCGACCGCTTCGACGACGTGCCTCGCGGCTCGGCGCACCGCGACGCCGTCAATGCCGTCGCCGCGGCGGGGATCGCCCAGGGCGTCGCCCCGCGGCGCTATGCGCCGGGCGCGACCGTCACCCGCGACCAGATGGCCACGTTCATCGCGCGCGCGTTCGACCTCGGCGAGAGCAACCAGGACCGCTTCGCCGACACCCGCGGGTCGGTGCACCGCACCCGCATCAACGCCGTGGCAGCCCGCGGCGTCACCGCCGGCTGCTCCCCCGACCGCTACTGCCCCCGTCTCGCGGTCACCCGCGACCAGATGGCGAGCTTCCTCGCCCGCGCGCTCGGCTTCGGCTGGTAGCCGGCGCGTCACTCGCGCTCACGCTCACCTCGAGAAGGCATTGCCCTCGACCCCTCGGCGGGCTGATCGGCCGGCTGGTAGCGCGGCTCGTCCGTCCACCTCACCGGCCACGCGGGGTGCTCCGCACCGGCGAACTCGAGCACGATGCGGTCGAAGCCGGTGTGGGCGGACGCGTGGACGTCGACGAGATCGGTGAAGTCGCCGACGGCCTGGCGCTCGGCGAGACCCGATGAGCCGACCGGCTGGCGGCAGCTTCGCGCCGCCTCGACCGCGGCCCGCAGCGTAGCGGGGCGGATCGCTGCGTCCCCACCGAGGGCGCGGACCACGTCGATGTCGGGGCAGCTGCGGGCGAGCCACGTCGAGGTGGGCTGGCCGAGGACCGCCGGGCTCTGCGTGAGCAGGATGGGGGCGCCGGCGGTTGCGCCGTGGATGCTCGCGGCCAGCGCGTCGGGGAAGTCGTCACCGCGGGCGAGCAGGACAAGGGCGGGCGAGAAGCCGAACTGCAGCACGGCCCGGTCGGCCAGGAGCGCCGCCGTGCCCATCCGGTGCGCCCCAGCGACGCGCTCAACGGCAAAGCCGAGGTCGCGGTAGTGCCGCTCGACGGCTGGTGACACGGCCGCCGTTCCTCCGACGAGCACGATGCGATCGATGTGGAGCAGGTCGAGGGCGTGGTCCACCTCCGCGTCGGCGCGGTGCGGTGGGGTCAGCACGAGCGGCAGTTGGGCCGCGGCGGCGATGGGTCCGACAGCGAGCGCGTCGGGGAAGTTGGCGCCGCTCGCCATCACCGCGGTGCGGTGACCGTCCACGGTGCCGAGGTTGTCGCCCATGCCGAGGCCATAGAACTTCGCCACCTCGGCGGAGGTCGCGTAGCGGTCGGTGCCGGCGATCCGGCGATTCTCGTAGCCGCGCGCGTCAAGCTGCTCCTGGATGGCAGGTGACAGCACCGCCTCACCTCCCACGAGGCGGACGCGCTCGACGCCGAGCTCCTCGAGGGCGTCCCACGTGATCGCGCCGACGTCGTCGCGCGACGCGGGCATGAGGATCGGGCCGTCGACCACGCCGGCGGCATAGGAGGCGGCCAGGGCGTCGGGGTAGTCGCCACCGAAGACGAGATGGGCCACGTCGGCCCGGTCGAAGGTCAGCGTCGCGATGTTCACGGCGGTCTCGACGCGGTTCTGCCCATCGACGCGGGCCGGCGTGACGTCGTCCCCGTCTCCTTGCTGAGCGGCGGCCGGTACGGCGAGCAACGCGAATGCCAGTGCGAGGGCGCCGAACAGCGCCAATGCCCTCCCGACCAGGACCCGTTGAGAGGAGATGGTTGTTTCCATGTAGGGACGCACCCTTTCCTTCATGTTGATTGCAGCGGTAGACCCGACCCGCGCCGCAACGCGGCGCCTGCACGGTCGCGCGGAGGCGCGAACCGGGCTCGACGAAAGCCTTACCGGTCTCCCGGGGGGTGAAAACATCGGCCCGGAAGCGGTCAGTGGCCGTGGTCGGCCGCCTTCGCCGGAGCGCCGGCTGCCCGGCGCGTCGTCGCGTTGCGCAGGTGCGCCGCGGCGAAGGCGAGGGCGTCGCGGACGGCCATGAGCGCCCGGTAGCCGGCGACGATGACCGCCACCCCCGCCACGGCGTCGCGGGTGAGCAGCGCGGCGACCGTGACCTCGAAGACGCCGGCGCCTTGGGGCGCGAACGGCGCGAGGAACCCGACCCCCCACGCGAGCATGAAGGAGCCGGCGACCTCGAGGGGCGAGCCGACCGCCACGCCGGGGAATGCGGCGAGGTAGACGCTGAACGTCATCGCCGAGTACGACCAGAAGACCGCCATCCAGGCCAGCAGTCGGAGGTGACGCCGCCACGACAGCCACGGCGCGCTGCCGCCCCGCCAGCGGGCCACGCGCCGCAGCAGGGCGTTCACGACCGGGGGGGACGCGAGCAGTGCGAGCGTCACGCATGCGGCGGCGACCTGCCATCCGGCCGCGGGCACCCGGCCACTCGCGAGGAGCAACGCCGAACCCAGGGCGATGACGACGACGATGGACAGCGCCGACTCGAGCACCGCAACGGCTCCCACCGCGCGCTTCGTCGCGCCGGCGCGGTGCAGCAGCCCGGCCCGCCCGAGGGCGTACCACACGCTGCCCGGCAGGTAGCGCGCCGGGACGGAGCGGGCGGTCGCGTCGACCACCGTCGACCAGCGCTGGCGTTCCCCGAGCGCCGCGAGCGCGCTCGCCCAGAACGCCGCGTTCACGCCGAGCTGACCGATGCCGAGCAGTAGCGCGACGACGAGCATGCCGGGACGCGCACCGGAGGCGAGGCGGGCGAGGTCGTCGCGCCGCGACCACACGAGCCATACGACGACCGCGACGAGCGCGACCACGTAGAGGCCCCGGGCCAGGCCGAGCACCCGGCGGCTCACGAGGGCACCCGCCCGCCGCCGCCCGTAGCGAGGAGCTCGTCGAGGACCGCGTCGTTGCCGCGCTCACGTGCCCGCAGCCGCTCCCGGGCCTCGACGACGGCGTCGGCGTGCCGCATGACGCCACCGAGCGCGCCGGCGACGCCCGTCATGCCCTCCGCACTCCATGGGAGCAATGCACCCCCGGGACCGAGCTCGCCGGCGAGCGCGTCGACCTTCGGCGCGTAGCCGACGAGCACGCAGGGCCGCCCGCCGAGCACCGCCCCGATACCGCCGTGGTAGCGCATGGCGACGACCGCCCGGGAGCGGGCGACCTCCACGAGCACGCCGGCGAGCGAAGGGGACGCGGTGGTCGCCGGCGTGCGCATGCGCTCGGCGACGCGGCGGTGGAAGGCGTCGTCGCGGTCGGCCTGGAGGGCGACGAGGTGCACGGGCAGGCCGGTCGCGCTCGCAGCCTCGTCGAGGCCGCGCGCGGCGGCGTGGACGACCGCGGGCGGCGTGGTGTCCGCGCGCAGCCCCGCCGGCACCCGCTTGCGCCCGGCAGACCAGGGGCGCAGGCACGCCACGAGCCGATCGGCCGGCTGCACCGGCGGAGGGTCCAGCGCGAGCGCGAGGTCGGCGCTCACCCGCACCCCCTCGACGCCGACCTCGCCGAGCAGCCGTGCCGAGGCGGTGTCGCGGGCGCTGACCGCCACTGCGCTACGCAGCCCTCGCCGCACGAGCGCACGCCCGAGACGGGTGTCGAGGCGACCCGCCCCGACACCGACGACCGCGAAGGGCGTGTGCCGCCGCCGCGCGACCTGGAGCCGGGACAGGTGGTAGGGCAGGTTCAGCAGGCTCGTCTCGTCCTGCAGCAGCCCCCCACCACCGAAGACCACGGCGTCGGCCTCGCCGACCGCGTGGACGAGGCCGCCGAGGTCACGATGGTCGAGCGCCTGCACCCCATGGGTGGCGGCGGTTCCCCGTGGGTCGACGGAGAGCGCGGCGACCGCCACGCCCCGGGCGACGAGCTTGCGACGAAGGCCTGCGAACACCAGCTCGTCGCCGAGGTTCGTGGAGCCCACCCAGGCGGCAACCAGGACCCGTGTCACCGGCTGAGCGTAGCGGTGGGCCGGCGGCTCACCGCTCGGCGCGGGCCTGCGTGAAGCGCTCCTGTGCGGCGAGGACGTCGGCGACGTAGCGCCGGGTCACGGGCAGCCAGCCGCGCCGGCGGACGGACGCCGGTCCCTGGTGATAGGCCGCGAGGGCCGCCCGCAGGTCACCGTGGTGGCGGTCGAGCAGCACCGCGAGGTACGCCGCGCCCGCGGTGACGTTGTCGCCGACGTCGTGGAGGTCGAGAGGGCGGCCGAGCTGGTGCGCCATCGTCTCGCCGGTGCGGGGGCGCACCTGCATGATCCCGATCGCCCCCTGGGAGGACACGACGCGTTGCATCCAGCGCGACTCGACCCACGCGAGGCCCTGCACGAGGGCGACGTCGAGCCCGAACGTCATGGCGGCGTCGGTGAGCAGGTGCTCGACGGCGAGGCGGGCCGCGGCGACGTCCTCGGGGGTGGTGAGCTCGAGCGGGTCGTCGCCCGGGATGACCAGCCGCTGTCCCGGTCGCAGGGGGTCGACCATCGTCACCGCGTTCGCCCGGGCGAGCGAGCCGGCGCTCACCGCGTAGCGCTCGGCGACGCGGTGCAGCGTGTCGCCCGGCGCGACGGTGTGGGTTGACGGGAGCACCGCCGTGCGATCGGGACGGGCGCGGTCCAGGCGCGGCCGCGGAGCCGGCTCCCGCGCCGCCGCCGCGTCGGCGGACGTCGTCCCGGACGTCAGGTCCCCGAGCGTGTGGCCACCGGTCGTCGCGCGGTCGGTGGCGGGCACGGACACGGCGAGCACGACGGCGACGAACCCGCCCGCAAGGGCGCCGGGGCGGGCCCGGCTCACGACGGGTGGGAAAGAGGGAGGTCCATCGCCAAAGGGCCTACCGCCTGCGCGCGGGCAGCAAACGCAGCCCCAGGTCGGCGAGGAGGTCGGGGTCGGCAACGCTCGGCGCCTCGGTCATGGGATCGCTGCCCGACTGGGTCTTCGGGAACGCGATCACGTCACGAAGGCTCCCCGCGCCGGCCATGAGCATCGCGATGCGGTCGAGGCCGAACGCGATGCCGCCGTGCGGCGGCGCCCCGTAGGACAGCGCGTCGAGGAGGAACCCGAACTTCTCCTCCGCCTCGTCCTCGTCGATGCCGAGCAGCCGGAACACCCGTTGCTGGACGTCACGGCGGTGGATGCGGATCGAACCGCCGCCGAGCTCCGAGCCGTTCAGCGCGAGGTCGTAGGCGCGGCTCCTCGCCTCGCCGGGGGCGTCCTCGAGGCGATCGAGGGACGCGTCGTCGGGGGCTGTGAAAGGGTGGTGGGTGGAGTCCCAACGCCCCTCGTCCGCGCTCCACTCGAACAGCGGCCAGCCGGTCACCCACACGAACTCCCAATGGCCTTCGGGGACGAGGCCGCGGGCGCGCGCGAGGGCGACCCGCAGGGCCCCCATGAGCTCCTGCGTGAACCGAGTCGCCCCGGCGCCGAAGAAGACCGCGTCGCCCGGGTCGGACTTCGTCGCGGCGAGGAGCCCGGCAACCTCGTCGTCGCTCATGAATTTCGCGAGCGGGCTGCGCAGCCCACCGCTGTCCTCGACGACACCCCAGGCGAGCCCGGCGGCACCCCTGCCCTTCGCGAACTCCACCCACTCGTCGAACTCGCGGCGCGTGAGGGCACCGCCGCCGGGCAGGCGCACCGCGATGACCGACCCGCCGGCGCCCAGGGCGCCCTTGAAGATGCCCACCTCGGTGGCGGCGAAGACCTCGCCGAGGTCGACGAGCTCGAGGTCGAAGCGCGTGTCGGGCGCGTCGGTGCCGTAGCGCGCCATCGCCTCGGTGAACGACAGCCGCGGGAAGGGGGTCACGAGGTCGACGTCGAGGAGCTCGGACCACAGCGTCGTCATGAGCTCCTCGACGAGGGTGAACAGGTCCTGCTCGTCGACGAAGCTCGCCTCGACGTCGAGCTGGGTGAACTCCGGCTGGCGGTCCGCGCGCAGGTCCTCGTCCCGGAAGCAGCGGGCGATCTGGTAGTAGCGCTCGAGGCCCGCGACCATGAGCAGCTGCTTGAACAGCTGCGGTGACTGGGGCAGCGCGTAGACCTTCCCGGGCTGAAGCCGGGACGGCACGAGGAAGTCGCGGGCACCCTCTGGTGTCGAGCGGGTGAGTATCGGGGTCTCCACGTCGACGAACCCGTGAGCCTCCATGACCCGGCGGATGATCCGGGTGATGTCGCTGCGCAGGCGGATCGCGCGCGCCACCCCCGGCCGGCGCAGGTCGAGGTAGCGGTAGCGCAGCCGGAGGTTCTCGTCGACCTGGTCCCGCCCGCCTGCGGTTGCCCGGTCGGTGCGCTCCTCGAGGGGGAACGGGGGGGTCTCGGACTCGGCGAGGACGTCGAGGCTCGAGGCGGCCACCTCGATCTCCCCGGTGTCGAGGTTGGGGTTGACCATGCCCCCGGGGCGGGCGCGGACGGTGCCCGTCACGCGGATGACGTACTCGCTGCGGACGCCGTGCGCCGCCTCGAGCGCCTCCGACGCGGTCGGGTCGGCGACGACCTGCACGACGCCCGAGCGGTCGCGCAGGTCGATGAACGCCACGCCCCCGTGGTCGCGGCGGCGGGCGGCCCAGCCCGCGAGCGTCACCTGGGCGCCCTCGTCGCCGGGGCGCAGGGTGCCGGCACCGTGGGTGCGCAGGGATCCGTAGGGCCTCACGTCGGCGAAGGCTAGTGGGTTCGTCGCCAGGTTGTCGCATCGGGGCCGGCTGGTTCCGAGCCGCCACGGGGTGTCGGGACTGCGTCATCTCCGGGGTGACGCAGTCCCGACACCCGCCCGTTCCGTCCACAGCTTGGGATGCACGCGGCCCGCGACCTCCGGGAAACCGGTTCACTGCCGTCATGGCCCGCGACCCCCTCGCCCTGCTCGCCCGGTTCACCGCCGGGCAGTACGGTCACGTGACCGTCCGCCAGGCCGCCACAGCAGGCGTCACGCGCCAGGACCTCCACCGGTTGACGCGCCGGGGGCTGCTCGTGCGGGCGCACCCCCGCGTGTACCGGGTGGCGTTCGTCCCCGTGACCCGCGAGGGCCGGGCGATGGCGGCCGTCCTCTCCGCCGGTCCGAAGGCCGTCCTGTCGTTCTCCTGGGCCGCCTGGCTGCACGGCGTCGACCGGGTGCCGCTCACGCGGGAGCCGGAGGTGACCCTTCCTGGCCGTCTCGCCCCCGAGCTGCCGGGGGTGACGGCCCACAGCACCCGCCTGCTCGAGCGCTGCGACATCACCACGGTCCGGGGCATCCCGGTGACGAGCGGCGCGCGCACGTCCGTGGACCTCGCCGACGACCGGTTGCGCGACACGGAGATCATGGCCCTGACCGACGACCTGATCTGCCGGAAAGCCACGACGCGGGCCTGGCAGCACCGGCGAGCGTGCGCGCTCGCGGCGGGACGCGCCGGCGTGGGGGTGATCGCGCGCATCACCCGCCCCGGCGCCGAGGACGAGTTCTGGTCCTGGCTCGAGCGCCGCTTCGACCGTGACGTCGTGCGCGCGTACGGGCTCCCGCGACCCGCGTACAACGTGGCGCTCCACGACGAGCGCGGGCGCATCGGGATCGCCGACGCCTGCTGGGCGGGGCCCCGCGACGTCGTCGTCGAGCTCGACGGGCTGCGCTTCCATCGCTTGACGGCCGACCGCCGTCGCGACAGCCACAAGAGCAACCGCTACGCGGTCAGCGGGCGCATCCCGCAGCGGTTCACCTACACCGACGTCGTCAGCGACCCGGCAGCGGTCGCGGCGCAACTGCGCCACGCGCTTCGCGCGGCCGGCCACCCCGCCGGTGTCGGGACTGCGTCATCTGTGAGTTGACGCAGTCCCGACACCCACCTCTCCTGCGCGGGCGGGGTGGCGTGGGAGACTCGCCGCGATGTACCACTACCTGCGGGCCGGCCACCTCGAGCCGACCCTCGCGGTGACGGCGGTGACCTGCCTGCTCGCCTTCGGTGCGGGGCGGTCGGCGGGGGGCGTTGCGTGGGTCGCCGCAGCGGTCCTCGCGGGTCAGCTCTCCGTCGCCTGGGCCAACGACTGGCTCGACCACGAGCGTGACCGCGCGGCGGGGCGCACCGACAAACCGGCGGCGACCGGGGCGCTGGCCGCCACGAAGCTGCGGGACGCGGCGCTCATGGCGCTGGGCGCCTGCGCCCTGCTGTCGCTCGCGAGCGGGGTGCGCGCGGCCGCGGTGCACCTGCTCGCCGTCGGCGCGGGTTGGGCGTACAACCTGGGCCTGAAGCGCACCGCGGCCAGCGTCGTGCCCTACGCGCTGGCCTTCGCGCTCCTGCCGGTCTTCGTCTGGCTCGGCCTCGGCGGTGCGCGGCTCCCCCCGTGGTGGGCGGTCGTGGCCGCGAGCCTGCTCGGATCGGCCGGGCACTTCACCCAGGCGCTCGCCGACCTCGACGCCGACGCGCGCACCGGCGTGCGGGGTCTGCCACAGCGGCTGGGCCCGCGCGGCTCGGTGCTCGCGACCGCGGGGCTGCTCGGCGCGGGGGCTGCGGTGATCGCCGCCGGCCGGGCGCCGCTCGGTGCCGTGCCCGCCGCCGCGGTCGCCGCGAGCCTCGCGCTCGTTGCCGGGCTGCTCGCCGCAGGCCTGCGCGGGCGCACCCACCTCGCCCTCCACCTCACGATCGCGGCGGCCGGCGCCGTGCTCGTCGCCTTCCTCGCCCGAGTGCCCTGACCGCCCCGCCCGTGACGATCGCAGCATCGGTCGCAGGGTCATGTGACCTTTGCTGCAACCAGGACCGCTAGCGGCCGGCGAGCCGGGCGACCACCTCGGCGCGGGGGACCTCGGACTGCTCGCCCGAGGAGAGGTCGCGCACCGTCACCGTGCCGCGTTCGGCATCGGCCGGCCCGAGCACGACCGCCGTGCGCGCCCCGGAGCGGTCTGCGGCCTTCAGCTGCGCCTTGAGCGAGCGGCCCCCGAAGGTCTGGTCCGCCGCCACCCCACCGCGGCGGAGCTCGGCGAGGAGGGCGAACGCGTCCGCGCCGAGGGCGGGGTCCGCCACGGCCACGAACACCTCGACCCGTGCCGGCGGGTCGGGCAGGCAGACTGCCTGCGCGAGGGCGAGGACGGTGCGGTCGACGCCGAGCGCCCATCCGATGCCGGGGAAGGGCTCGCCCCAGCCGAGGTCCGCCGCGAGACCATCGTAGGCGCCGCCGCCACCGACGGCGTTCTGCGCGCCGAGCCCGCCCGCCTGGTACTCGAAGGTCGTGCGGGTGTAGTAGTCGAGGCCGCGCACGAGGCGGGGGTCGTGGGTCAGCGGCACGCGTTGCGCCTCCAGGAGCGCGACCACCTCCTCGTGGTGGGCCTTCGCCGCGTCGGAGACATGGTCGGCGAGGACCGGCGCGCCGGCCATGATCTCCTCCATGCCGGGCGCCTTCGCGTCGAACGCCCGCAGCGGGTTGAGATGCCGGCGCGCCTCGACCTCGGGGGGCAGGTCGAAGCGGTCGAGGTAGGCGTCGAGGAGCTCGAGGTACGCACCACGGTCCGCCCGGTCGCCGAGCGTGGTGAGGCGCAGTGTGAGGTCGCTCAGTCCCGCGCGCCGCAACGCCTCCCAGCCGAGCAGCACGACCTCCGCGTCGAGCTCGGGGTCGCACACCCCGAGCGCCTCGATGCCCACCTGGATGAACTGGCGCTGACGCCCCGCCTGGGGCCGCTCCTGGCGGAAGAACTCCCCGGCGTAGCTCCACTTCGCCGGCAGCCCCCCCGCGCGCGGGATCCCCGCCTGCAGGGCGGCGCGCACGGCGCCCGCGGTCCCCTCCGGGCGCAGGGTGAGCGACCGCCCGCCCTTGTCGGTGAAGGTGTACATCTCCTTCTGCACGACGTCGGTCGAGGCGCCGACGCCCCGGGCGAAGACCTCGGTGTGCTCGATGACCGGCAGGCGCACCCGCTCGTAGCCGGCGCGGCGTACGGTGGCGAGAAAGCACGCCTCGACGTGGTCGAACGCCGCCGCCTCGGGAGGCAGGCGGTCGGGCGCGCCCTTCACACCCTCGGGGACCCCCATCAGACGAGCTCGCGCAGGAAGGGGTTGCCCGCCCGCTCGGCGCCGACGGTCGTCTCCCGGCCGTGACCCGGGACGATCACCGTGCGGTCGGCAAGCCGCAGCACCACCCGGGCGATCGAGTCCATCTCCTCCTGCCACGACCCCCGCGGGAAGTCGGTGCGCCCGACGGAGCCGGCGAAGACGAGGTCCCCGGACACGAGCAGAGGATCGTCCTCACCGGTGTCGCTGACGAGGAAGACGCTCGATCCCGGGGTGTGCCCGGGGGTGTGGCGCACGAGGAAGCGGATGCCGGCGAACGTCAGCGTCTGCTCGTCGCGCAAGCCCTCGAGCGCACCCTCGGGGGGCTGCCAGTCCAGGCCGAGCTGCGCCTGCAGCGCACGCGCGGGCAGGTCGCCGAAGGCCTTGGCCGGGTCCTCCCACAGGTAGCGGTCCGCGGTGTGCAGCAGCACGGGCACATGGAGCTCGCGCGCCAGCTCGGGCACCGCCCAGATGTGGTCGATGTGCCCGTGGGTGAGGAGGATCGCCTCGCAGCGCACCTGCCGGGCCGCGAGCCGTTCGCGCACGACCGGGGCGCCGTCCTGACCGGGGTCCACGACGACGGCGCCGCCCTCCTCGACGTCGCCGATGATGTAGCAGTTGGCCTGCCACATGCCCAGGGCGAAGCCCTCGATGAAGCGGCTGTCCTTGCCGAGCATCAGCTCGTGGTCGACTTCGCCGAGCGGGGGACGACGCGATAGGCGTCGTAGGCGCCCTCGACGCGCTTGGTCTGCGCGATGATGTGGTCGAGGAAGCCGATGTCGGCCAGCTCGAAGGTGAACCGGAGGTAGGCGACCCGGTCGCGCTGGGTGTGCACCTGCGCCGACAGGATGTTCACGTGCAGGTCGCCGAGCACGGTCGTGATGTCGCGCAGCAGGTGCTTGCGGTCGAGGGCTTCGACCTGCATGGTCACGCGGAAGCTTGCTGTGGTCGACGGGTCCCACCGCACGGAGATGAGCCGCTCGGGGTCGCGACGCAGGTCGTCGGCGTTCGGGCAGTCGGCCCGATGCACCGACACGCCGCGTCCACGCGTGACGAAGCCGAGGATCTCGTCGCCGGGCACGGGGGTGCAGCAGCGCGCGAGGTTCGCCCACACGTCCTCGGTGTCCTCGACGACGATCGCCTCGGACGGGCGTGGCGGGACGTCGAGGACCGTGGGCGTTGTGACCTCGTCGGTCTCCGCCTTCTCGGCCACCCGGCTCGAAAGGTGCGTGACCACCGACTGGGCGGAGATGTGCCCGTCGCCGATGGCCCGGTAGAGCGCGTCGAGGTCGTGGTGGTTCATCTGCTCCGCCGCGGCCTTGAGCTCCTGCGAGCCCATGAGCCGCTTCCAGCCCATTCCCTGCTTCGCGAGGACGCGGCGCAGCTCGTCGCGCCCCTTCTCGATGGCGTCGACGCGGCGCTCCCGCGAGAACCACTGGCGGATCTTGCTGCGCGCGCGTGAGGAGCCGACGAACTCGAGCCAGTCCCGGCTCGGCCCGGCGTCGGGCGCCTTGGAGGTGAGGATCTCCACGGTCTCGCCGTTGCGCAGCTCGTACTCGAGGGCGACGAGCCGCCCGTTCACCCGCGCGCCAACCGTGCGGTGGCCGACATCGGTGTGCACGGCGTAGGCGAAGTCCACGGGTGTCGACCCGCGCGGCAGCGCCTTCACGTCTCCCTGGGGGGTGAAGACGAAGACCTCGTCGGCGTAGAGGTCGAGGCGCATGTTGCGCAGGAACTCGCCCGGGTCGGCGGTGTCGGACTGCATGTCGAGCATCTGGGCGAGCCACTGGGTCTCCGACTCGCGCGTCTGCGCCGTCGACTTCACCCGGCTCTCCTTGTACTTCCAGTGGGCGGCGACGCCGTACTCGGCGGTGCGGTGCATCGCCCGGGTGCGGATCTGCACCTCGATGGCCTTGCCGTCCGGGCCGACGACCGTGGTGTGCAGCGACTGGTAGAGGTTGAACTTCGGCATCGCGATGTAGTCCTTGAAGCGCCCGGGGATCGGGCGCCACATCGCGTGCAGGGTGCCGAGCGCGGCGTAGCAGTCCTTCACCGAGTCGACGATGACGCGGATGCCAACGAGGTCGTAGATCTCGCCGAACTCCTTGCCGCGCACGATCATCTTGTCGTAGATGGAGTAGTAGTGCTTCGGCCGGCCCTGGATCTCGGCGCGAATCTTCACGCTCCGCAGCCGCTCCTCGACCTCGGCGACGACCGCGTCGAGGAAGCGGTCGCGCTCCGGCTGGCGTTCGGCGACCATCGCCTTGATCTCGTCGAATCGCTTCGGGTGCAATGTCGCAAAGGCGAGATCCTCGAGCTGCCATTTGAAGTTCTGGACGCCGAGCCGGTGCGCAAGCGGCGCGTAGATCGACAGCGTCTCCTCGGCGATGCGCTTCTGCTTCTCACGTGGCAGGTGGTGGATGGTTCGCAGGTTGTGGAGGCGGTCGGCGAGCTTGATGAGCAGCACCCGGAAGTCGCTCGCCATCGCGATGAGCATCTTGCGAAGGCTCTCGGCCTGCTGCTCCTCCCGGCTCGCGGTCTGGATGCGGTCGAGCTTCGTGACCCCGTCGACGAGCGCTGCCGCCTCGTCCCCGAACTCGCTGCCGATGTGGGCGACCGTGAGGTCGGTGTCCTCCACGACGTCGTGCAGGAGCGCCGCAACTATCGTGGCGGTGTCCATACCGAGCTCGGCGAGCACCTCCGCGACACCGACGGGATGGACGATGTAGGGCTCTCCGGAGCGTCGCTGCTGGCCCGCGTGCGCCGCCTCCGCGTACTGGTAGGCCCGGACGACCTCCTTGACGTCGACCTTGGGCGAGTGCTGCTTCAGCACGGCCACGAGGGGCTGCAGCCGGTCGGGGACCTGGACACCGAGGTCGAACATCGGGAGGCGGGCGAGGACCGCCTTCACCCCCGACTGCCGCGGGCGAGGGGGCGCGCCCGGGGAGCGCACCGTGCGTTGCTCGGCGGCAAGGGGCCGGTCATCGCCCCTCGGGGCGCCGATGCCCGGGCCCGCCTCGAGCGCACGGGGAGGCGCGCCACCGCCGGTGGCGTCAGGCCGGCGCCGCTCCAGCGCCTGCGCCGCCTTCGTCCGATCGCCCTCGCTCGTGGCAAGCCTCCCTGCTGGCGCCTCGGCAGACTACGGTACTGCCCCCGCCAAGACGATGCATGATCCGCGCACTGACATGAATATGGCCAGACGGGGTCAACGACGGACATACCTTCGTCTACGGGGAGCATTCGCACTACCGCGTTTGACTCCACTGCACCAGTGGAATGATACCCAGGTTTTGCATATTATCTCTCCGACGCCATTTCGATTTTTCTTCGACAACGCCGTGACGGACTGGTTCCTTCGTCGTTTACTCTATCCCCGAGAACGGGGGGATCGCGCGACGAAGGGGGATCGCATGAAGCGACTCAGCCTGGCGATCGTCGCCGCACTGATGCTGGTCTTCGCGAGCATCGGCACCGCGGTGGCGCACCACCAGGAGGGCCACGATCAGGGCCCGCCAAACCCCACGCCTTGTGAACAGGGCAAGGCCGGCCAGAACAACCCGAACTGCGATGACCGCGACAAAGACAAAGACAAGGGCAAGGACAAGGGCAAGGACAAGGGCAAGGACAGGGACGCGAAGCCCGGCGGGCCACCCGCCAACCGGCCGCCGGAGAACCGGCCGCCGGACAACCGGCCGCCGGAGAACCGTCCGCCCGGCAAGCCCGGACAGCCCGGACCTCCCGGACCCCCTGGGCCGCCCGGACCTCCTGGGCCTCCTGGGCCGGGGCAGCCTCCGGTCACTGAGCCGTGCCCGGACGGGCTGGAGCTCGACCTTGGCGGCCTGGCCTACATCTGCGTCGTCCTCCTGCCCGGAGACGACTTCAACGCCGGACTCGTTGACTGTCCCAGCGGAACTGTGCCCGTCGAGCTCGACGTGAGCCCGCTCGTCTACGCCTGCGTCGTGCTCCTGCCCAACACGGGCGCGGTCGACACGGGGGTCGTCGACACGGGAGTGGTCGACAGCGCTGCGGCGACCGCCACAGGTCTGCTCAGCGGATAGCGTCATCCCCCATCACCTGGGGAGGGGCCCGCTCGCGGGCCCCTCCCTTTCTTTCGTCCTCCCATGAGCGCAGCACTCCCCCGGCCCCGGGGCACAGCGACGTGGGTGCCTGCCCGCCCGCGGCGACCAGATGGCCCCCACCGCTCAGTACTGGAGCAGGCTCACGAAGTCGAAGCCGGCGATCTGGTCGGCGCCCTTCAGGAACGTCAGCTCGATGACGAAGCCGAGGCCCGACACCTGCGCGCCGGCGCGGGCGACGAGGTCGCAGGCGGCCCGGGCGGTCCCCCCGGTGGCGAGGACGTCGTCGACGATGAGCACCCGGTCGCCGGGGGCGAACGCGTCGGCGTGGATCTCGAGCACCTCCGTGCCGTACTCCAGCTCGTAGGTCTCGCTGATCGTGTCGTAGGGCAGCTTGCCCGCCTTGCGCAGCGGCACGAAGCCCGCCCCGAAGTGGTAGGCGACGGGGGCGGCGATGATGAACCCGCGGGCCTCGATGCCGACGACCTTGTCGATCGTGCCGCGCCCGAAGCTCACGACGATGGCGTCGACCGCGCTGGAGAACGCGGCCGGATCGGCGAGCAGCGGGGTGATGTCCTTGAACACCACACCGGGCTCCGGGAAGTCGGGGATGTCGCGCACGGCGCGGGCCAGCAGCGCCTCGGCGAAGGGCGTCGCTACGACCCGCCGACCCCTCATCCCGCCGCCTCGCCTCGCGTCAGCCGCTACGCCGGCTGCGCGGCTTCTTGCCCCGGTGTGCCTTCTTCGGGCTCCGCGCGGCGGCGCCGCCGCCGCCCGCGATGGCCGCGGCCTGCTCACCACCGCGGCGGGCCAGGATCTTCTCCTTCAGCTCGGCGTAGCGGGGTTCGCGCTCCTTCAGGAAGACGAGCATCGGCGTGGCGACGAACACCGACGAGTAGGTACCGACGGCCATGCCGACGAACAGCGCGAGCGCGAGGTCGCTCAGCGTGTCGGCGCCGAGCAGGTTCGCGCCGATGAACAGCAGGGAGCCCACCGGCAGCAGCGAGGTGATCGACGTCGAGAGCGACCGCAGGAGCACCTCGTTCACCGCGCGGTTCGCCATCTCGCCGTAGGTCTCGGTCGAGGTGGCGTTGACCGATTTCGACTCGTCGGTCACCCGGTCGAAGACCACGACCGTGTCGTACAGCGAGTAACCGAGGATCGTGAGCAGGGCGATGACCGACGCCGGCGAGACGTGGAAGCCGACGATCGCGTACACCCCCACGGTGACGATGACGTCGTGGATGAGCGTGACGAGCGCGGCGAGGGCCATCCGCCACTCGAAGCGCAGGGTGATGTAGCCGACGACGAGCACGAGGAAGACGAGGAGGGCGCGGAGCATCTGCTCGCTGATCTGCGCGCCCCACCGCGGACCCACGACGCTCACGTCGATCTCGCGGGGCGCCGCGCCCGTCACCTCGGCGAGGGTCTCCACGATCCGGGCCCGGGACTCGCGGTCGTCGGCGAGCGCCTGCGTCGACACGATGGCGCCCGTGCCGCCCTCGACGACCTGGACGGTGAGGTCCTCCTCGACGATCGCGCCGATCTCGGAACGCAGCACGTCGGGGTCGATCTGCCGCGGGGCGTCGGCGACCGTGTAGGCCGCCCCACCGGTGAAGTCGATGCCGAAGTTGAAGCCGCGGATCGCCACGCCCGCCAGGCAGACGGTCACGACCACGAGCGACACGATCAGCCACAGCCGCGAGCGACCGATGAAGTCGAAGCGCGTCTGGTTGGTGAAGAAGCGCTTCCAGGGACCGCCGCTGCTTGGCTGGGACGGGGGTGGGGATTTCTCGAGCGTCTCCGTCATGGTGATACCTACACCTTCGCCTTGCGCCGTGGGTCCCGCTTCGTCGCGCCCACGGCGTCGGGCGCGACCTCCTGCGCCCGCAGTCCCACCCACGGGGACTTCGCGAGCTTCGGGTTGCGGGCGACGAGCCCGAACAGCGAGCGGGTGAACGTGCCGAACAGGATCGTGTCGATGAGCGTGGACAGCCCGAGGGTGAACGCGAAGCCCCGGACGGGGCCGATCGCGAGGTAGTAGAGCACCACCGCGGCGAGGAAGCTCACCGTGTTGCCGGTAAGGTTGGTCCGCCAGGCCTTCGAGAACGCGTGCTCTGCCGCGGTGCGCACGGTTCGGCCCGCGCGGATCTCGTCGCGGTAGCGCTCGCGGTAGATGATCGAGGAGTCGGCGGCGATGCCGATCGACACGATGATGCCGGCGATGCCCGCCAGGGTGAGCGTGAAGCCCACGAACTCGCCGAGCAGGACGATCGCGCCGTAGACGACGAGGCCGAACATCGCGAGCTCGGCGACGGCGGCCACGCCGATGCCGCGGTAGAGCACGATGAGGTAGACGGCCACGAGCAGCAGCCCGATCAGGCCGGCCAGCAGACCGGCCCGCAGGGACGCCACCCCGAGCGTGGGCGACACGTTCTGGGAGGTGGCCACCTCGAGCTGGATGGGCAGCGCGCCGGCGCGCAGGAGCAGCGCGAGGTCGCGGGCCTCCTCCTCGCCCCCGCCCACGGTGATCTGCGCCTCGCGGCCGATGCCCTGCCCGCACGGCACCTGCTCGCTCACCTGGGGGGCGGAGTCCACGGTGTTGTCGAGGATGATCGCGAAGCGCCGCTGCGGGGCTCCGGGAGGCTCGCAGGCGAGCTGGGCGGTCGTCTCCTGGAACCGGTCGCCGCCTTCGCGCGACAGCGTGAGGTTCACCTGCCACTGCAGACCCGTCACCTGGTCGGGCGCCGCGCGGGCGTCCTCGACGTCGGCACCGACGACGACGGCCTCGGCGAGCTGGTACTTGACGCGCTCGGCGACGGGGATCTCCTGCTCGGTCTCCTCCTCGAGCTCCGCCTCCTCACCCGCGCCGAGGGGGCTCTCGCAGAGGACCACCGGCCGGGACGGGTCGGCGGGACCGGTGAGCTCCGCAAGCAGCGCGTCGCAGTCGGGGGTGTCGGCGTACCGGGGGTCGTCGGGCGCGATGATGTCGAGGACCGGCCGGAACTGCAGCTGCGCGGTGCGCCCGACGACCTCCTCGGCCTCGGCCTGGTCGGCCGCGCCGGGCAGCTGCACGAGGATGTTCTCGCCTTGGCGCGCGATGTCGGGCTCGGCGACGCCGAGCGCGTCGACGCGCTGGCGGATCACCGTGACGGTCTGCTCGAGGATCTCCTCGTCGACCTCCTGGCCGGGCTCGGGCGCGAGCGTGATGCTCACGCCGCCCTGGAGGTCGAGGCCGAGGTTCGGACGCATCCCCATGGCGAGGATCGAGCCCCACATCGCGCCGACGAGCGCGAGGAAGCTGATGAGCACCACCCAGAGCTTGCCCTTCGTCATGCTGCACCCCATTCGGCTCCGGCACGGGCCGGCTGCTGCGTCGTCGCGGTCATCACGCCACCCTTCACAGGACCTGGACCCCGTTGACGGTGATCTTGAAGTCGCACCCGAGGGTACGGGCGGCTCGGCGGCACATGATCATGCGCTCCAGGAAGATCTCGAAGTACTCGAGGACGTGGCTGATCGACGTGTCGATCGTGAGCTCGAGCGTGAGCGTGCGCGCGTCGGGATCGACACGCAGGAACGACGCCTCGACCGCATGGTTGACCCGGTCGTGGATGTCCATCTCGATGGAGGCGTTCTTGCGCACCCGGCTGCGGTGGACGTCGGACTTGTCCGCGAGGATCACCGCGGCTGCCACCGGGCCGACCGCCTCGCCGTACTGCTCCTCGTGGTTGCCGACCGCCGACAGGATCTGCGCGATGTCGCCGGCCGGGGACTCGAGCTCCTTCAGCAGGTCGTAGGCGATCCAGGCCGACGACTGCCCGTGGCCTGAGCGGCTGACGACGTTGCCGATGTCGTGGAGGTAGCCGGCGGCGGCGCCGAGCTCGGCGGTGTGCGGGTCGTGGCCGAGGTGGGTGAGGACGTTGAACGCGATGTGGCCCACGAGGTTGGCGTGGCGGAAGCCGTGCTCGGTGAAGCCTTGCGCCGCGAGGAACTCGTCGGCGGCGGCGATGAACGCGCTCGTGCGCTCGTGCGCCCGGATGCGCTCGAGCAGGGGGATGCGCGCGCGACCGGTGGACCGCTCGGGGGTCGCCTGCTCCTCCCCGCGGGGCGTGCGCCCGCCGACCGGGACACCGGTCTCGGTCTGGCGGGAGGAATCGTCGACGGCACGCTCCATGGTGTGTGCGGCAGGCCTTCGGGTGCTAGACGGTGCCCGCGTCGCCGAGCTCGCCGGCGTCGGCGTCGATGAGGCGCCGGCTCACCGCCTGCTTCGCCAGCGTCACGTCCATGTTGGGCGCGAGCTCCAGCCGGATGGTCTCCTCGTCGACCGACCGCACGGTGCCGTGCATGCCCCCGATCGTCACGACCCGGTCACCGACCCCGACGGACTCGACGAGCTCGCGGTGCTGGCGCGCCCGCTTCTGCTGGGGCCGGATGAGCAGGAAGTAGAAGACCGCGATGATGAGGACGATCGGCAGGAAGCCGGCGATCGCGCCGCCTTCCTGGGCGACGACCGGCACGAGCGCGGAAGCTTGCATGGTTCGGGGCCTTCGGGTCGCTCGAGTCGGACTGCGCGTCCTGCGCGCTGGCGAGACGGCGCCGCAGCGCCGGGCGGATCCAGCCTAGCAGGCCCTCAACCGGGGAACAGCGTGGGGTCCTGCGCCGGCGGGGCCAGCCCGAGGTGGGCGTAGGCACCCTCCGTCGCGACCCGCCCGCGGGGGGTGCGGGCGAGGAGCCCGAGCTGGATGAGGAAGGGCTCGACGACGTCCTCGACGGTGTCGGGCTCCTCCCCCACGGCGACCGCGAGCGTCGACCGGCCGACCGGCCCGCCACCGAAGTTGCGGCACAGCACCTCGAGCACCCACCGGTCGAGCTTGTCGAGACCGCGCTCGTCGACGTCGAACAGCTCGAGGGCCCGGCGGGCCAGCGGCCCGGTGACCCGGCCGTCGGCGCGGACCTCCGCGTAGTCGCGGACGCGCTTCAGCAGGCGGTTGGCGATACGCGGGGTGCCGCGGCTGCGCCGGGCGACCTCCCCGGCTCCGTCGTCGTCGAGGCTGACGCCGAGGATCCCGGCGCTGCGGGCGAGGATCGCCGCGAGGTCTGCCTCGCCGTAGAAGTCGAGGCGGGCCGCGAAGCCGAACCGGTCGCGCAGCGGGCTCGTGATGAGCCCCGTGCGCGTCGTCGCGCCGACGAGCGTGAACGGCGGCAGCGGCAGGCGGATCGCCCGCGCGCCCGGCCCCTTGCCGACGACGATGTCGAGGCAGAAGTCCTCCATCGCCGGGTAGAGGATCTCCTCGACCTGGCGCCCGAGGCGGTGGATCTCGTCGACGAACAGCACGTCGCCGGGCTCGAGGTTCGTGAGGATGGCGGCGAGGTCGCCGGGGCGCTCGAGCGCCGGTCCCGACGTGGTGCGCAGGTCGGCGCCCATCTCCGCGGCGACGATGTTGGCGAGGCTCGTCTTGCCGAGGCCGGGGGGCCCGGAGAACAGCAGGTGATCGGGGGGCTCCCCGCGTCCCTTCGCGCCCGCAAGGACGAGGGCGAGCTGCTCGGAGACCCTCGGCTGGCCGACGAACTCCTGGAGGGTGCGCGGGCGCAGCGACGCGTCGAGCTCGGCGTCGCCGGGCACCTCGGCGGGAGCGAGGATCTCCTCCACCTACGCCCTCGCCGCCGCCCCGAGCGCGCGGAGGGCCGCGCGCAGGAGCTCCTCGGGGCGCTGCGGCCCGTCGGCCGGCACCGCGTCGAGGGCCGCGGCCGCCTCCGCCGGCGCGTACCCCAGGGCGGCGAGGGCCTGGCGGGCCTCCCCCCGGGCGTCGTGGCCGTTCGCCGCGGGCCCGGCGGCCGCGGGCACACCGGCGTCGTCGGCGAGGCCGCCGAGCTTCTCGCGCAGCTCGAGGATCATGCGCTGCGCGCCCTTCCGGCCGATCCCCGGCACGACCGTGAGCGCGCCGACGTCCTCGGTCACCACCGCTCGGTGCAGACCGTCCGCGCCGAGGGCACCCAGGGCGGAGAGGGCGAGCTTCGGGCCGACGCCGGCGACGCCGAGCAGGGTGGTGAACAGCGTCTTCACGGTGACGTCGGCAAACCCGTACAGGTCGAGGGCGTCGTCGCGGACGACGAGGCTGGTGTGGAGCGTGAGGGCGTCACCGACGGCTCCGGCCCGGGTGCCGGGGGCCACGAACACCCGGTAGCCGACGCCGCCCACGTCGAGCACCACCTCGCCGGGGCCGGCGGCCACGACGGTGCCCCGCAGCTGCGCGATCATCGGGCGGACCTCCTGGAGCCGAACGTGCGTTCGCGCCGGAGGCTACCACCCGCGGTCGTGATCCCCGGGGAACCTTCGCGCTGCCTACGCTCCGGCCGCGGGCGTGGCCGAGCGCCGCAGCCGCCAGGACACGAGCGCGAGCGCGGCGACGGCCACGAGCAGGGCGAGCGCCACGACGGCCGGCCAGCCCCTCGCCCCGCTGAGAGGCGTCGCGGGCAGGGTCGCGCCGGGCGGCGGGAACTCGACGGTCGCCGCCGCGGTGCGGACCACCGACCCCGACCGCAGGGTGAGCTCGGCACGCCAGGGCCCGTCGGGAAGCGCGGGGTCGAGGACGAACCGCACGTCGGCGGACTGCCCGACGCCGAGCGTCGTGCCGAGGCCGGCGGGAACCGGCCCGGCGGACAGCCCGCCGGGGCCGTCGCTCAGCGTGAGCTCACCGGTGAGGTCGAGCGCGCGGCCGCCGGTGTTCACGACCTCGGCGAGGACCTCGGGTACCGCGGCCGCCGTGCGCCGCGCGGTGAGGGTGCCGATGGCGAAGTCCGACGCCGGTTCGCCTCCGGGCCCCACCGACAGGTAGATGCGGATGCCGACGCGGTTGACGACGGCGACGTCCCCGTCCGTGGCTGCAGGCGGCTCGGCCCACACGACCGCGTAGCGCTCGCCGGCGGCGGCGTTCGCGGGGACGTCGATGCGCACGGTGGCCTCGGCGGTGCCCCGTGCGGGTACCGTGACCGCGGGCGGGTCGACGCGCGTCCACTCCGCGAGCTCGTTGCGCTCACGGCCGGGTGAGAACGTGAACGCGCCGCCCTCGACGGCGGCACCGGCGGTGTAGAGCTCGACGCGGGCGGGGCCGGCGGTGCCGTTGCCGACCTCGATCCGCCGCTCGATGCGGGTTCCGGGGGCGACGTGGTCGACGATGTAGGCGTGGGCGCGTGCGTCGTCGCGGCGGTCCGCGGGCGCGTCGAGCAGCCGGATGCCGACCGAGCCGTCGGGCACCCGCGGCGCCGTCATGGCCGCGGCCGGAGCGAGTGCCCCGGCCGCGACCGTGAAGACGACGAGCAGCGCTGCGCGCAGCGATCTGCTCACGCCACGGAGTGGGTGATGGTGCCCGTGTACGTGCCGGCGACGGCGGCCGCCGGCAGCGTGACGGTCATCGCCGGGTTCCAGGTGCAGCTGTTCGTGCCGGTCGCCCCGGTGGCGTTCATGGCCGCCTGCGGGGTCGCCGACAGGGCGGCGTTCGCGAGCGGGCTCGCGCACACGACGGTGCCGGCCGGGGTGACGACGCCGCCGGTGTAGGCGACGGAGGACGCGGCGATGGTCTCGGCCGCGGTGGCGCCGCCGGTGGTGAAGTCGCTGCTCGACACGCTCGCGGAGTAGGAGCCGAGCAGCGCCCCGCGGGTGTCGTCGACCTTGACCTGACCGAGCGCCGCGGAGATCGAACCGGGAGCGCTGGCGCTGCCGAGGTTGACACTCGCAGGAGCGCTGATGGCCAGCCCTCCCGACGCGACCGTGAACGTCGTCGTGGTGGCGGCGTGAGCCACCGGCATCGCGAGGAGGGACAGGATGGCGACGAGTCCAGCGACGGTTGCGGCCGGAACGCGGATGGTGCGCGAAGTGACATTCATGGTGTGGGTCTCCTCATACCCCTTATCGGGGGATCGCTGTCCCCCCCGACCGGGGGGCATGGAAGAAACAGTCGGCAGGTCCGCGCCGGATCTGAAGCGATCAGCCTGAGAGCGGGCGAACCTGCGCGCCCGGCTGCGCCGCCTCGACCGCGGCGGCCAGCCGCGGGTGCATCGCCCCGCCGGCCGGGGCGCCGGCGCGCTGCAGGTGGCAGAGCGCGAGCGCGAGGGCGTCGGCGGCGTCGGCGGGGCTCGGCGTGGCCGCCAGCCGCAGCAGCGCCCGGACCATGTAGCCGACCTGGCCCTTGTCGGCGCCGCCGTCGCCGGCGACCGCGGCCTTGACCTGGGTGGGCGTGTACTCGCAGACCGCCACCCCGGCCTGCTCGGCGGCGAGCAGCACGACACCGGCGGCCTGCCCGACGCCCATGGCGGTGCGGACGTTGGCGTTGAAGAAGACCCGCTCGACGGCGACCGCGTCGGGGGCCGAGGCCGCGATGAGCGCGCCGATCTCGGCGTGCAGCGTCGCCAGGCGCCGGGCCACCGGGGCGTCGGCGGGCGTGCGGATCACCCCGACGCGGACCGCCGTCGGGCGGCTCGCCGGCCCGTCGACGACGCCGGCCCCGCAGCGGCTCAACCCGGGGTCCACCCCGAGGACGCGCACCCCTCGACCCTTCCACCGAACGGCTGTTCGGTCGAGCCTAGCAGCACGGCCCGCACGCGCCGCGCAGCCGCCACGCCGCGAGGGGTCAACGGATCAGCGCTTCGATGATCCGCAGGGCGCCCGGGCCGATGATCACCACGAACATCGCCGGGAAGATGCCGAACAGCAGCGGGAAGAGCAGCTTCACCGGGGCCTTGCCGGCCCGCTCGCGGGCGAGCGCGCGGCGGCGGCGGCGCAGCTCGCGAGCCTGCACCCGCAGCGTGTCGGCTATGGGCGTGCCGAGACGGTCGGCGTGGAGCAGCGCCGAGACGAGGGCGCGGAGCTCCTCCGACCGGTTGCGCTCGTGCAGCGCCACGAGCGCCTCGCGACGGGAGCGGCCGAGCTGCTGCTCCTTGAGCATGCGGTCGAGCTCGGTGGCGAGCGGTCCGGTGACCTCCTCGGTCACCTCCGCCACGCCCTGCTCGAACCCGAGGCCGGCCTGCACGGTCAGGGCGAGGAGGTCGAGCGCCTCGGGCAGCGTCCGCGAGATAGCCTCCTGGCGCTTCTGCCCCTGGGAGTGGACGACCAGCTCCGGGAGGGCGTAGCCCGCGACGGCTGCCACCACGAGAGCGACGAGGGGGCGGGCGCCACCCAGCGCCGCGTAGGCAACAGCCAGGACCAGGCCGGCCCCGACGCTCGCCATCTTCACGGCGAGGAAGGACTCGACGGGCGCGGCGTAACCGGCGTTGTCGAGGCGCTCCCGCAGGGCCGCCGAGCGCGCCCACGGCGTGATGCGCCGCCCGGCGCGGGCGAAGCGCTCGACGGTCGGCCGCACGACGCGCTCGAGCAGCCCCTGGCGCAGCCACTCCTCCCGCAGGTCGCGCGAGCTGCGGATCGGGTCGTCGCCCCCGGTCACCGTGCTGAGCGCCACCCGCCCCGGTGTCGACCGCCGGAGGCCGCCCACGACGAGTGCGAGCCCGGCGCCGACGGCCAGGGCCCCGACGTAGCCGAGGATCGGGCTCATGGGCTAGACCTCCACCCGGATGATCTTGCGGATGACGAGCATGCCGATGCCCATGAGCACCCCCGCCGCGAACAGCATGAGCAGGCCGAGCCGCTCGCTGAACAGCGGCTGGAGGTAGTCGGGGCTGATCACGAGCAGGGCGCCGGTGACGAAGAAGGGCAGGAGGCCGAGGACCCACGCGGAGATGCGCCCGTCGGCGGTCAGCGCCCTCACCTCGCGGCGGACCTCCTCACGGTCGCGCATGAACTCGGCGAGGACCTCGAGGACGTCGGAGAGCTTGCCGCCCGTGCGTGCCTGGATCGCCATGGCCCGCACCGACCACCGCAGGTCGGTGGACCCGATGCGCTCAGCCGTCGCGGACAGCGCATCGTCGAGGTCGCGCCCGACGCGCGTCTCGGCGATGACGCGGGCGAACTGCGGTCCGAGCGGCGCGTCGGCCTGCTCCCCCGCCGCCTCGATCGCCTGGGTGAGCGAGTGCCCGCTGCGCAGGCTCGCGGCCATCTGCCCGAGCACGTCGGGCAGCTGGCGGTCAGCCTTCTGCGCGACCACCCGAGCCTGGCGCTTGAGGACGAGGCAGGGTGCGACCACGGCGACCACGGCCACAAGCAGTCCCGTGGCGAGGCTTCCGGCCAGCGCGGTGGCGACGAGCGCGGCCAGCAGGGACGCGACCGCCACCCCGGTGGCGAACTCGGCGGGGCGCAGCGGCCATCCCGCACCCTCGAGGGCCCGTGTGGCCCGGGCGTGCAGGGAGCCCCCACGGCCGGCCCGCTCCGTCGCGGCGGTCATCGCGGTCCACGCCTGCGCGAGGACGGAGATCTCCCGGGTCGTGGGGTCGGTGACCTCGTCCATCGCGGCGCGCAGCCGGTCGACGCCCGTGCGCTGCTGCTGGCGCAGCCCGAACACGGCCAGGCCGACGCCGCCGGCGACGAGCAGCGCCCCGCCGAGGATGCCGATCACGGCGCTCACGGCCGCCGGCCCTTCGCCGGGCGGGGCGCCCCGGGCGGCGGCGCGGCGAACAGCGACGGGGCGAGCGGCGAGCCGGCGTTCTCGAGCTTGGCGAGCATCTTCGGGCGCAGGCCCGTCGGCACGGTCCGTCCGGCCGAGGAGGCGGTCCCCGAACCCCCGGAGGTGAAGCGGTAGGCGAAGAGGTCCTGGAGGACGATCACGTCGCCCTCCATGCCCTGGACCTCGGTGATGGTCGTGACGACGCGCCGGCCGTCGGCGAGCCGGTCGAGGTGCACGACGAGGTCGAGCGCGGAGGCGATCTGGTCGCGGATGGCCCGCAGGGGCAGGTCCATGCCCGCCATGAGCACCATGGTCTCCAGGCGCGACAGCGCGTCGCGCGGCGCGTTGGCGTGCAGGGTCGTGAGCGACCCCTCGTGGCCGGTGTTCATCGCCTGGAGCATGTCGAGGGCCTCGCCGCCACGGACCTCGCCGACGACGATGCGGTCGGGGCGCATCCGCAGCGCGTTGCGGACGAGGTCGCGGATGGTGATCTCGCCGTGGCCCTCGCTGTTCGCCGGCCGGGCCTCCAGCGGCAGGACGTGCGGCTGGTGGAGCTGGAGCTCGGCGGAGTCCTCGATGGTGACGACCCGCTCGCCGGGCGGGATGAACTGGCTGACGGCGTTGAGCAGGGTGGTCTTGCCGGTGCCGGTGCCGCCGGACACGAGGATGTTGAGCTTTCCGGTGACGCACGCCTCGACGAAGGCGGCGACCTGCGGGGTGAGCGACCCCCGTTCGATGAGGTCGCTCATCTGCATCGGGTACTCCGGGAACTTGCGGATCGTCATGGCCGGCCCGCGCAGCGCGAGCGGCGGCAGCACGACGTTGACCCGCGAGCCGTCGGGCAGCCGCGCGTCGCACAGCGGGCTCGACTCGTCGACGCGGCGGCCGACGGCGGCGACGATGCGGTTGATGACCTGTCGCAGCTGGCGTTCGTCGTCGAAGGAGGCGTCGGTGTGCTCGATGCGGCCCTCGCGCTCGACGAAGATGTCGTCGTAGGCGTTGACCATGACCTCGGTGACCTCCGGGTCGGCGAGGAAGCGCTCCAGCGGGCCGTACCCGAGGATGTCGGCGGTGACCTCGACGATGAAGCGGCGCCGCTGGGTGGGCGTCACCTCGAGGCCCGCCTGAGCGAGCGCGTCGTCGAGGCGGTCGCGGACCTCCTGACCGAGGTCGATCGACGCTCCCCGTTTGCCGAGCAGCGGGCCGAGGTCGGCGACGACGAGGTCGTGGACCCGCCGCTTCGTCGCCGACCACTCGGTCGCGCGACCGTTCGACGTCGGCCTGGGCGTCTTGGGCGCGCGGGTCGCCTTGGGGGCCGCCTTGGGGGCCGCCTTGGGGGCCGCCTTGCCGTTGCGGGTCCCCGCCGGCGCGGGGCCCTCGCCCTCGTTCTTCAGGCGTTCCGACAGCTTCACGCGGACCCCCTCTGCCACCAGCGCCGCTTGCGGGGCGCCTCGTCGGTCGGCTCGGACGGCGGGACGGCGTCGGGCGGCAGCACCGCGGCCAGCGCCCGCCAGAGCTTGGCGGCCACGGGGTGGTGCGGCGCGACGACGCACAGGGGCTTGCCCTCGTTCAGCGCCCGCAGCACCCCCGCGTCGAACGGCATGCTGCCGGCGACCGGGCCGAGGATCTCCATGGCGTCGTGGGCGGTGACGCCGGAGTCCACCATCTCCTTGTTCAGCAGGACGTGCTGGTGCTCGGGCGCGACCCCGAGACGCTGGAGCATGCTGAGGAAGGTCCGCAGGTTCGCCACGCCCGGCACGTCGACCTGGCTAACGACGATGATGTCCTCGCTGAGGTCGAGCGCGGCGAGGACGCCCTCGCGCAGTCCCGTGGGGGTGTCCACGACGACGTAGTCGGCGTGCTGGCGCAGCACCGCGAGCAGCTGCGTGACGTCGTCGGCGGTGATCGCGTCGCCGTGCACGGGATCCCGCGGCGCCGGCAGGACCGAGAAGCCGTAGGGCGTCTCGGTCAGGCCGGTCGCGAGCGCCTCGGCGACCTCTGCGCCGCTGGCCCGCTGGTCGTTGGCGTCGAAGACCATGTCGTAGAGGTTGTGCGCCGGCCGCAGCTGCAGGGCCGCGGTCACCTCGCCGAACTGCACGTCGAGGTCGACGAGCACGACCCTGTGGGTGCCGGGCTTGCCGAGCATCGCCGCGAGGTTCACCGCCACGGTGGTCTTGCCGCAGCCGCCGGTGGGGCCGCTCACCGTGTAGATCCGCCCGAGGCGCGTCGCCTGCTCCGCCGTCCGCAGCGCTGCCTCGATGGCTCCCGATCGGCGCCCCTCGGCCGCGGCTGCCGTGGCGAGCAGCGCCGTGCGCAGGGCCGCCGGGGCGGCGGGCACGCGCACGAGCTCGTCGGGCCGGGCCTTGACGAGCGCGCCGAGGTCGGAGGGCTCCTTGCCGTTGACCGTGACGAGCAGCCCGAGCGTCGGGTCGACCTCCCGGATCTGGGCGAGCCGGCGCAGGCCCGCGCCGCTCTCCTCCGACGGGCCGGCGACGAGGACGTCCCAGGGGCCCTCGTCGACGAGGACGTCGAGCGCCTGCGTCGTGCGCCGGAGGTGGACGATCTCGGGTCGCTCCCCGCCGCTCAGGGCGGTGCGGAGGGTGTCGGCGAGCTCCGGGCGGCGGTCCACCACGAGCACGCGACGGCGCATGTCGCTCACGGGGTCACCTGCGCCTGGCCGGCGCCGCCGTGCGCGGCGCGCTCGGCGTCCTGGCGGGCGCGGGCCGCGCCGATCGCGTGGGTGCGCTGCGCGGCGTCGAGGTCGCCGACCTGCACCCGGCGCGCACCCGGCGGGGGGTCGTTGGGGTTCACGAGCGTGAACCACAGCGACCCCTGCTTCTGCGCGTGGACGAGCACGGGCGTGTCCTCGGGCAGCACCTGCAGGAGGAGGACGATGCGACCGTCGGACCCCTTCGCTGCGGGGTCCTGGGACTCGCCGGTCAGGGTGCCGGGGGTCACCGCGAGCACGTCGACGTGCCCGAGCACGAGCTGGGTGTAGGGCTGCCCGGCCGCCGGGTCCCCCGCGGCGCCGTCGCCGGCGACCGTCGCGTACACGTTGACCCGCGAGCCCGGGGTGACGTAGCCCTGCACCCCGGGGGCGGGTTCCGCCTCCAGGGTGATGGCCTCGTAGCCGGACGGGACGACGAGGCCTCCGGCGGCCGGTCCCGCGGCGGCGAACTGCGACGCGGTCAGGATCTCCCCCGCACCGACCGACCGCACCACCTTGCGCCCGGCCAGCTCGTCGAGGTCCACGATCCGCCCCGCGGGGGCGAGGGAGGCGGGGACCTCGGCCTCGCGGACGCGAGCACCGACCTCGGGCGCACCCATGCCGGGGGCGAGGCCGTCGTTCACCACCAGGGCGGTCACCGTGGCCTCGGCCTTCGCCGGCCCCGCCGCCTGCGCGACGAACAGGGCGAGCAGGCCCGCGCCGATCACGCCGAGCACGGCGCCGGCGAGCGTCGTCTTGTTCCTCATCACGTGGATTCCCTCTCTCGGTGCGGGATTGCCGCGGTCATTCCTCGACACCCACGGCGGTGGCGACGACGCGGACGGTCGTCCCGGTGAACATCGGCCCGTTTCCGACGAGCCTGGAGGCGGTGTTGGCCAGGGATGCGAGAACGCCGAGGTTGTGGTCGTAGGCCGCCGTGACCGCCACGACGGTGCCGGGCCCGGTGGCGCAGGGCTGGCGCTGCACGTTCGTGTCGGCGGGGTCGTGGACGCGCACCTCGAGGCTCGGGTTGCCGGCGGCGGCGCGGAGGTACGCCTCGACCTCGGCGACCGACGGGCGCCGGCGGGCGTCCAGCGGGCAACCGCTGCCCGGCTGGTCGAACACGCACCCTGGCGTCCCCGCGACGCAGGGGTTGGTCTCCACCTTCGTGGCGAAGCGGACGGCCTCACCGGTGGCGCGGCCGAGCGTCGTGTGCCCGACGAACAGGCTGAACACCGGCAGCGCACCCACGGCGAGCACGAGCAGGAGCCCGAGGACGACCGCCATCTCGACTATGGCAACGCCGGAATCGGCGTGAATGGCAACGCCGGAATCGGCGCGAAGGCGTCTCACTCGACCACCCGCCGGGTCGTCGTGGTGAACGTGTAGGAGCCGCCGAAGCCGCCGCCCGTCATCGCGCTGAGCAGGCCGGCGGCCGGGTTGGTCCAGACGTAGGACACCGTCACGCCGACGCGCCCCCCGCCACGGCAGGGCGAGGGCGAGCAGACGCGCTGCACCGCGGTGGGGATGAAAAGGATCGCGCCGTCGGCGGCGGCCTGGGCGACCTGTGCGTCGGTGGCGTAGGTGCGCGTCGCGAGGTCGGTGGGGACGGCGGCGACCCGGGTGGCGTGCTCCGCGCCGCGCAGGAGCAGCGCGTTCATCGTGAACGCGAGGGCGCCGGTGACGACCATGCCCACGATGCCGAGGACGATGGGCAGCGCGAGGGCGAACTCGACCGCGGCCCCTCCCCGCTCGCGGCTCATCACCGCACCAGCGTGGCGCGGAAGAGGCCCCGCGCCGCCAGGACCGACGGGAGCGCGTCGCTGACGGTCACCGTCCCGTCGAGCAGCGTCGTCGCCGGGACGACGACCCCGTCGACGACGGGGATGCGCGTCGCGCCGAGGAGGCTCGACAGGAGGCTGCTCGACGACGACAGCCCGGCCATGACGACGAGGACGTCCTCGTTGTTCGCCGCGGCGGACTCGATGATCTCCCACTGCGTGGGAGCCGCGCTGCCGTCGGGCGGCGGGTCGTAGAGGTCGGCGAGGTCGATCCGCAGCTCGCGGAGGGCGTCGGCGACGGGTCGCAGCTGCGTCGGCAGTGCCGCGGCGACGGTGTCGAGCGTGGTGAGCGCGGGGTCACGGGGGACGGCGAGCGCGGGGTTGGCGTCGAACCGGCAGCCCGTGACGTTGTTCAGCAGGGACAGGTCCCCGAGGATGTTGCGCAGCGGCTCGGTGAACGTCCCCACGGTGACGCCGAGCAGGCCGATGATGTTCCCCTGGCAGATGACCGTGTCGTCGACGTCGATGACCGGCGCCAGGACCGCGTTCTTGAACCGGCGGCGGGCGATGGCGGTGGCCTCGAGCCGGCCGGGGGCCGAGGGGCTGAGCAGGCCGCGCAGCGGCGGGTCGAGGTCGCTGCCGGCGGTGACCGTCACGTGCGGCTTGGCGATGGACGGCAGCAGGGCGGGCACGTCGACTACCCGGTTCAGCGGGTGCAAGCCGGTCAGGGGCAGCACTCCGAGCCCCTGTTGGAGGGCGGTGGCGAGGTTGCCGGTGTAGGCAACCGGCGACGCGGAGCACGTGACGGTGTCGGCGAAGCCCGAGGTGAGCGCCGCCTCCTGGAGGTTCATTTCCACCACGGCGCAGCCGCCCATCTGCACGGTCGCGCCCGAGGGCGACAGGTCGCTGAGCACCGGGCTCGTGATGCCGCCGAGATCGGCGAGCGGAAGCTGGGCGGCCGCCGCGAGCGCCCCGGCGTCCGCGGCGCGCTGCAGCTCGCGCTCGCCGCCGGCCATGGTGAGGCCGGCGAAGCCCAGGGCGCTGAACGCGAGCAGCGCGGGAAGCAGCACACCGGCGAGCACGGCGATCCCGCCGCGCTCGTCGGTGTGCATGCTCCCCCGCATCGGCCTTCCCCCGTCGGCACCTTGCCTACGGGCAGGTACCACCGAGCTCGGTGACGACCGTGCAGAACGTCGTGCTGATCTGCCCGCCGAGGACGCCGACGACGCCGACGATGACCGCGGCGATGAGCGCGACCATGAGGCCGTACTCGACGGCGGTGGCACCGTCGTCCTCGACGGACAGGCGCGCGGCGAGCTGGCGGAGGACGTGAACGAGGAGCATTGGACAATCCCTTCTACGGACACGCGGGAGGGGGGTCCCGCTGCTGCCTGAAGTGTCGGCGTCCGCCTCGTCCCGACTCCATAGCACAGCGGGCCTAATTGTACTGCGAGTTATGACTAGACTACTGTGCGTAATACCCAAATGCCCCGGAAGTGCGGCTCCCGCCGCGGTGATCGCCCCCGCGGCTGGCTACGCGACGGCCTCGAGCAGCTGGTCGGGGATGTCGAAGTTCGCGTAGACGTTCTGCACGTCGTCGCAGTCGTCGAGCGCCTCGAGCAGGCGCAGGACCGCCCTGGCCTGCGCCTCGTCACGCACGGGCACCGACACGCTCGGCAGCATCGTCGACTCCGAGGAGATGACCCGCACCCCCGCCTCCTCGAGCGCGGCGCGGACCGCGGCGAGGTCCCCCGGGTCCGTCGTCACGGTGAAGGTGTCGCCGTCGTGTCGGACGTCGGTGATGCCCGCGTCGAGACCGGCGAGCAGGATGTCGTCCTCGCTGACCTCCCCCGCCGGGACGAGGATGACGCCGGTTCGCGTGAACAGGTAGTTGACCGCCCCGGGCTCGGCCATGCTGCCGCCGTTGCGGTTGAACGCCGCCCGGACCTCGCTCGCCGCCCGGTTGCGGTTGTCGGTCAGGCACTCGACGTAGAGGGCGACCCCGCCGGGCGCGTAGCCCTCGTAGTAGACCGTCTCGTAGCTGACGCTGTCGTCCTCGCCCGCGGCGCGCTTCAGGGCCCGCTCGATGTTCTCCTTCGGCATCGAGCTGTCCTTGGCCTTCTGGACCGCGTCGGCCAGGGTGGGGTTGGCGTCCGGGTCGGAGCCCCCCGTCTTCGCCGCGGCCTCGATGCCGCGGATCAGCCGCCCGAAGAGCTTGCCCCGCTTCGCGTCCTGGGCGCCCTTCTTGCGCTTGATCGTCGACCATTTGCTGTGACCGGACATGACGCGGACCTTAGCATCGGGGGGTCGCGGACGCCGGGCTTGACCGCGGCAGCGACGTGACGAACAGCCGGTGGAGGCGGGGATCTCCGGACAGCTCGGGGTGGAACGCCGACGCGAGCACCCGACCCTGGCGGACGACGACGGCCCTTTCCCCGGCGGGGGTCGCCACCGACGCGAGGACCTCGACGCCCGGGCCGACCTCCTCGAACCACGGCGCCCTGATGAACACCGCCCGCAGGGGCCCGCCGTCGACGCCGGCCACCTCGAGGTCGGCCTCGAAGCTCGTCACCTGCCGGCCGAAGGCGTTGCGCCGGGCGACGGTGTCGAGGACGCCGAGCAGCGGCTGGTCGCTGGCCCGCCCGTCGGCGAGCAACGCCCCCCGCCCGAGCAGGATGGCGCCCGCGCACGTCCCGAACGCCGCCAGGCCGGCGCGGATCCGCTCGCGCAGCGGCTCGAGCAGCCCGTACATGCCGGCGAGCTTGCCGATGGTGGTCGACTCCCCGCCGGGTACCAGGATGGCGTCGAGGGCGTCGAGGTCGGCGGGCCGCTTCACGAGCACGCCGCGAGCCCCGACCCGGTCGAGCATCCGCAGGTGCTCGAGGACGTCGCCCTGCAGGGCGAGGACGCCGACACGCGGTCCCTCCGCCGCGTCCGCGCCCTCCACCGGGCCGCGCGCGAGCGGCTCCCCCGGGACGCGAGCGGGTCTGTCCGCCATACGCCAAGCGTATCGGCGCAATCCGCCCGCCCGCGTGCGCCGAACCCCCCGTGAATCAATCGTCCGACCTCGCCACGAAGGAGGCACAGGTCATGAGCATCAACCAGATCTTCGGCTACGCGTTCGGAGCGGTCTACGTCGCCGTGGGACTGCTCGGCTTCGCCGTCACCGGTGGCGTGGGGTTCGTGTCGCCGGAAGGAGGGCTCCTGCTCGGCATCTTCGAGGTGAACCCGCTGCACAACATCGTCCACCTCGCCGTCGGCGCCGGCTTCATCCTCGGCGCGGTCGGCGGGCTCGGGTCCGCCCGGCTCGTGAACACCGCGATCGGCGTGGTCTACGTGGCGGTGGCCTTCCTCGGCGTCATCGTGCCGGAGAGCTCCCAGGCGAACCTGCTCGCGCTCAACGTCGCCGACCACGCGCTGCACTTCGCCACCGGCGCGCTGGCCCTCGGCGTCGGCCTCGCCGCCGACCGCAGCCGGGAGGCCATCGCGGTCAGGTGAGCGCCTGGCGCTTTCCCACACGGACGCTGGTGACGGGGCAGCTGCGGGAGCGCCTCCCCCCGGATGCTGGTAGGCGGCGCGCCGCAGCCGCCTACCAGCCACCCTCGGCGAGCCGGTTGTCCACACCGTGGGCAACCCGCTCGCCCGAGCTGGCTTCCGGGAAGCCGCCGGTGGGCGCCTACCAGCCTCGCTCGGCGAGCGCGACGCCGGGGTCGGTGAGCCCGACCATCGCCTCGCCGAGGTCGCGGCTGACCTTCGCGACGACGTCGGGGTCGGTGAAGTACGTCGTCGCCTCGACGATCGCGCGGGCTCGGCGGGCGGGGTCGCCCGACTTGAAGATGCCCGAGCCGACGAACACCCCGTCGGCGCCGAGCTGCATCATGAGCGCCGCGTCGGCGGGGGTGGCGATCCCCCCCGCGGTGAAGAGCACGACCGGCAGCTTGCCGGTCTCGGCCACCTCGGTCACGAGCTCGACCGGGGCGCGCAGGTCACGCGCCTCGGCGTAGCGCTCCTCCTCGCTCAGGCCGGCGAGGCGGCGGATGCCGCCGGTGATGGACCGCATGTGGCGGACGGCCTCGACGACGTTGCCCGTGCCGGCCTCGCCCTTGGAGCGGACCATGGCCGCGCCCTCGGCGATGCGCCGCAGGGCCTCGCCGAGGTTCGTCGCCCCGCACACGAACGGCACCGTGAACCGGTGCTTGTCGATGTGGTGGGCCTCGTCGGCGGGGGTGAGGACCTCGGACTCGTCGACGTAGTCGACGCCGATGGCCTGGAGCACCTGCGCCTCGACGAAGTGGCCGATGCGGGCCTTGGCCATGACGGGGATCGACACGGCCGCCATGATCTCTTCGATCATGGCCGGGTCGCTCATCCGGGCGACGCCGCCGTCGGCGCGGATGTCGGCGGGCACCCGCTCGAGGGCCATGACCGCGACCGCGCCGGCCTCCTCGGCGACGCGCGCGTGGTCGGCGGTGACGACGTCCATGATGACCCCGCCCTTGAGCATGTCGGCGAGGCCCCGCTTGACGGTTGACGAGCCGCGAAGCTGCGGCCCCGACTGCTTGTCGTCCATTACTGCCGAGCCTACCCGCCGGCGGGGGTGGTGGCGACGGTGACGCTGCCCGCGTTCGGGACCAGCTCGACCCAGGTGCGCCCGGGGCTCAAGGGGAGGGGCTGGCCCTCCGGGGTCAGCCATTCGAAGTGGCTGTCCGGCGCGGTCTTGCGCCATCGCGCGGGGAAGCTGCGCCCGTCGCGGAGGATGGTGGCGTCACCCTCGCCGATGGCGTTCACCTCGGGGACGGGGTTGCCGCCCGCGTCGACGCCGGCGCCGTCGAAGGCGCTCACCCGCGCGATGACGACGGTGTCGGCCGACAGCTGCTCGCCGTCGGCGCGGGTGTGCGGGCCGCCCTCCTGGCTGCGCACCCACGCGTTCTGGCCGGCATCCCAGTCCCACGCCGCCGCGTAGAACGGGCTGTAGACGAGCTGCGCCGCGCTCGCCTCCTGCCCGCCCTCCAGCGGGGCGGCGTCGAACGGCCACGGGGCGGTGGCCGGCGGGAGGTCGCCCGCCGCGTTGGCCAGCGCCACGGTCGAAGCCATGAGGTTGTGCGGCGACGGCCGGTTGCGGTCGCGGGTGAACGCCTCAGCCTGGCCCTCCTCGTAGACGAGCAGCCCCGCGCCACGCAGCTCCACGTAGGTCGGTCCGGCCGCGCCGGAGATGCCGAAGACGGGCGAGAAGGCCGGGAGGATCTGCGCGTCGACGTCCCTGCCCGAGCGCACCGGCCCGGCCTCCTCGGGCAGGGCGCTGTGGTAGAGGGCGATGAACCGGGTGGTGCCGCCCTCGACGACCTCGGTGAACAGGATGTCGGCCACCTCGAGCGCGAGCTGCGGGCGGGCCATCGGCGCGTTGTCGACCTTGAGGGCCACGACGGGGCGCTGGAGCACGCCCGGGTCGTCGACCTCGACCCCCGTAAGCGGCGCGACGATCGGTTCGTCCGGCGTCGGCGCGGCGGGCGGGTCGTCGGGCCCGCCCGCGGTCGGATCGGTTCCCTGGCAGCCGGTCAGGCCGATGGCCAGCACGGTGGCGACCGCGGCGAAGGCCGCCGCGGCAGGAGCACGGCGCACGAAGAACTGCTCCTCTGCAAGAGGGTTCGGTTCGGTTACCGTCCGAGTGTACGCGGGACGGCGGGTGCGGCCGGAACCGGCCACCCGGTCAGAAGCGCACCTCGACCGGGCTGCGGCTGTCGGGGTCGGCCTCGAAGTAGTCGTAGGAGCCGAAGCTGCCGAGCGCGGCGACGACGTTGAAGGGGATGGACTGGCGGCGGGTGTCGTAGCGGCGGACAGCGTCGTTGTAGCCCTGGCGCGCGAAGGCGATGCGGTCCTCGGTGTTGGTGAGCTCGTCCTGCAGCTGCTGGAAGTTGCGGTTCGCCTTGAGGTCGGGGTACGCCTCGGCGACGGCGCGGAGGTTGAACAGCGCCTGGCTGAGCTCGTTCTCGGCCCGGGCCTGGTCGGCGGCGTTGTCGGCGGCCATCGCCGCTGCGCGTGCGCGGGTGACCGCGTCCAGGGTCTCCCGCTCGTGGCTCGCGTAGCCCTTCACCGTCTCGACGAGGTTGGGGATGAGGTCGTAGCGGCGCTTGAGCTGCACGTCGATGCTCGCCCAGGCGTTCTCGACGGCGTTGCGCAGGGCGACGAGCCCGTTGTAGGCGAGGACCAACCCCCCGACGAGCAGCCCCCCGACGACGAGGGCGACGATCAGCGTGGTGGTCATCGGGTCAGTCTAGGTGACTGGTGTTTTTCGTGCCGGTAGCGAGGGTTTCGCGCCGGCGTCTGCGAGAATGACAGGTGTGTGGTTCTCGCGGAAGGCTGCGGTGTGACGTTGGGTGTGGCCGAGCGGCAAGGTGATCTCCTTGACGAGGTGACCCGGCACTGCGACGAGGCGGTGCCCGAAGGGTCGGTGTACGCGCTGTTGCATCGTGAGCGCGACAACCTGTTCCCTGACGGGATGTTCGCGGATCTGTTCACGTCCACGGGTCGGCGCAGCGTGCCGCCGTCGATCGTGGCCACGGTGATGGTGCTGCAAAAGCTCGGGGGGCTGTCGGACCGGGAGGCGTGCGAGCGGTTCGCGTTTGACGTGCGCTGGCGCTACGCCTGCGGGCTTGGCGGCTGGGACGCCGGCCAGCGGGCGTCGTTCGCGCACACGGTGCTGGTGGACATGCGCGCCCGGCTGCGCGACTCCAACGACCCCAAGCGGGTGTTTCGCGCGACCACCGATCTGGCCGCGGACGCGGGGCTGCTGGGGGTCAAGCGGGCGTTGGACTCCGCGCCGCTGTTCGACGCGGTCGCCACCCAGGACACGGTGACGCTGATCCGCTCGGCGATCCGGGGGCTGCTGCGCGCGGCGCCGGCGGCGTTGGCGGCCGCGATCCGGGCGGCGCTTGTCCGCCACGACGACTACACGGCGGCGGGCAAGCCGCCCTGCGACTGGGACGACGCGGCCGCCCGCGAGTTGCTGGTCGACGAGTTGGTGGGTGACGGGCTGGCCGCGCTGGGTGTGGTCGAGCAGGCCACCACCGCCGACCCGGCGGTGGGCGAGGCCGCCGCGCTGCTGGCCACCGTGGTCGGCCAGGACGTGGAGGAGGGCGACGACGGGGTGTTTCGCATCGCCCGGCGGGTCGCCCGCGACCGGGTGATCTCCACCGTGGACCCCGACGCCCGCCACGGCCACAAGACCAGCGCGCGCCGCTACGACGGCTACAAGGGCCACGTCGCGGTCGACCCCGACTCGGAGATCATCACCCAGACCGCGGTGACGCCGGCCAACGTCGGTGACGCCGAGGCCACCCAGACGCTGCTGGCCGAGTTCGTCGCCCCGTCGGCGACCACCCACGACGCCGCCCCCGCCGCGACCACCGACGACCACGACCCGCCCAACAACGACCACGACCCGACCAACACCGGCACGCCCCACGCCGACGACGACCCGGCCGCCGACACCCCTGACGACAGCCACGACGCCGCCGGCGACCCCGACGACGGTGACGATGGCGCCGCGGGCGACGGCGAGGGCGGCGGGCCGCGGGTGTACGGCGACGCCGCCTACGGCAGCGGGGACAACCTCGAGGCGCTGCGCAAGATGGGCGCCACCGCGATGACCAAGGTGGCCCCCGCGACCGCGCCGGGAGGGCGGTTCAGCAAGGACCGCTTCGACGTCGACCTGCAGGCCGGCACGGTCACCTGCCCAGCCGGGCAGACCGTCGGGCTGAAGGTCGCGGCCAACGGCAACGGCACCGCCACGTTCGGCGGGCTGTGCGCCGACTGCCCGCTGCGCGCCCAATGCACCGCCTCGCCCGCCGGCCGCAGCGTCAACGTCGGACCCCACGAGGCGCTGCTGGCCGCTGCACGCGCCCGCCAGGCCGACCCTGACTGGCAGGCCGACTACCGCGCCAACCGTCCCAAGGTCGAACGCAAGCTCGCTCACCTCGTCCGCCGCGGGCACGGCGGACGCCGCGCCCGCGTACGCGGCCGACAACGCGTGGCCCAAGACTGGGACTGGAACGCCGCCGCGCACAACATCGCACGCCTGGCCATGCTCGGCGTGCGCCGAAACACCACCGGCTGGCAGGCCGCCACCGCATGAAACGCCCACACCGCCAGCACACCGCCCACCAGGGACCCCAGCCGCCCCCTGCCCCCACGCCCGACACCGCGCCACCGGCGACCAGATCACACCAGCACCCCCAGAACACGCCCTGACCAAGGACCAGCCCATGAACCGGTCACCCCTGACCCCTCGTTGCACACCAGCCACCTAGGGGCGGCCGGCGACCCTCCGGTAGACCGCCTCGACCTCGGCGCCGACCACCGGCAGGTCGTAGCGGGCGGCGGTGCGCCGGCCCTCGGCGGCCATCGCGCGGCGCAGGTGGGCGTTGGCGAGCAGCGTGCCGACGGCGTCCGCCACCGCCAGGGCGTCGCCCGGCGGCACGAGGCGGCCCTGGCGGGCGTCCTTCACGACCCCCCGGAAGCCCGGGATGTTGCTCGCGACGACCGGCAGCCCCGCGGCCATCGCCTCGAGCAGCACGATCCCGAACGACTCGCCCCCGCGGTTGGGTGCGATGAGGACGTCGGCGCTCGCGAGGTAGCGGGGCTTTTCCGCCTCGGGCACCGCCCCGACGAACAGCACGTGGGGGCGCAGGGAACCGGGCACCATGTCCTGGCACCGGCGGCGCTCGGGCCCCTCGCCCACGACGCACAGCCGCACCGAGGGGTCCGCGGCGTGCACCCGCAGGAACGCCCGGATCGCCACGTCGAGGCCCTTGCGTGGCTCGAGCCGGCCGACGAACAGCAGCAGGGGGCGCGCCGGGTCGGCGAGCTCGGGAAACGGCTCGGCGTCGGCGTAGGCGGAGACGTCCACACCGTTGGGCACGACCTGGAAGGACCCGAGCGGCAGGCGCAGCGCCTCCCCGACGAAGGTCTGCGCCGAGGGTGAGACGGCGAGGCGGGCGGCCAGGCGCCGCACGACCCGCCGCCCGACGGGGGCGACGAACCGGTAGAGGCGGTCGGCGTCCGACCAGGCGTGGAAGGTCCCGACGACCGGTGCGGGCCCGAAGGCCGACGCGGCCGCCGACACGAGCGGCACGAGCGGCTCGTGGACGTGGACGACGTCGGGGCGGAAGGACCGCAGCGCCTGGAGGGTGCGCCGCGCGGCCAGGGGCGAGGGCGACACCGGCGCCACCGACCGGTTGTAGGGCACGGGCACCGGTCGGCCGACCGGGACGACGAGGTGGCCGACCCCCTCCTCGGGCACGGCCCCGGACGCGGGGGCGAGGATGCGCACCGTGTGGCGCGGCGCGAGGTGCGCCGCGAGGTTCTCGACGTGGCCGCGCACACCACCGTGACGCAGCCAGTCGTAGGGGCAGACGAGCGCGATCCTCATGCCGACGGCGCCCAGTCCCCACGGCGGTGCTCGGGCAGGTCGGCGAGCCACACCGGCTGGACGGCGTGCCACTGCGCGGGGTCGAGCCGGATGATGCGCTCGAGGGCGCCGGCGACGCGCTGCGCCGCCTCCTCGACGCCGAGCCCGGTCACGTCGAGGGGCGGCAGGACCTCGATGTGCCAGCGCCGGCCGGGCCGCTGGAGCATCGTCGCCGGCACGATCGGGGCGCCGGTGCGCTGGGACAGCACGACCGGGCCGGGTGGGATGCGCGCGTCCTCGCCGAACAGCCGCACGACGGGGCCCCGGCCGGTGAGGTCGCGTTCGGCGAGCAGGCCGACGAGGTGGTTGGCGGCCAGCACGCGGCCGAGGCGCCCGACGAGGTCCTCACCCCGGCGCAGGGGCACGACCTCCAGGCCGACGGTCTCGCGGAGGCGTACGAACTTCGCGAACAGCGCGCGGGGGCGGAGAACCTCCGCGACCACGGCCATGTGGTAGCCGTGCGTCTCGCCCCACTGGGCGCACACGTCCCACGAGCCGTGGTGGGCGAGCAGGATCACCGCTCCCCTGCCCTCGTCGAGCGCCGCGTCGAGGGGTCCGAACCCGTTCGTCGTCGTCCGCCGGTCGAGGTCGTCGGCGTCGAGGTCGGCGGCCCGGAACGCCTCGACCCAGTAGCGGGCGTAGGACCGGAAGGCGGCGCGCACCGTGCGGTCGAGCTCGTGGGGCTCGACGACGCGGGCCAGGTTGGCGGTCAGCTGGCGGCGCATCCGCCCGGCGATGCGGTAGGCGAGCCCGGCGGCGAGCGCCGCGCCTGCGTGCGCCGCCGGTTCGGGCACCCGGCGGGCCGCCTCCCAGACGAGGTTCCACGCGACCGCGGTGGCGCGCAGGGCGAGGCTCTCCGGGCGCGGGTCGGCGGGGATGCGCTCGTGCGCGCCGGGGTTGCGGTCGACGGGCTGGCCGGGAAAGCCCGTCCCGCGGTAGCGGGTCATCTCCCCGCTTCCCGCGACGGGTCGGCGGCGGTCCGCGCCTGGCGCAGGACGGCCCGGACGCGCTGGACGACGGTGACGAGGGTGCCCGCGGCGAGCACCCACAGCGCGAGCGGCACGAAGGCGAAGTGGATCGCGAGGAGGATGATGATGACGCGCTCGGCCCGCTCGAGCACGCCCACCGTCGCGTTCCAGCCGAGCGACTCCGCCTTCGCCCGGATGTAGCTCGTCAGCTGGGAGCCGCCGAGGACGAACACCGCCACGCCGAACAGCAGCGGGTCGTCGCGCACGAGCCAGGCGACCGTGCCGAAGATGAGCACGTCACCGACCCGGTCGGCGACGCTGTCGTAGAACGCCCCGAACGGTCCGGCCGTGCCCCGCTCGCGGGCGACGATGCCGTCGAACGCGTCGGTCGCCGCTCCGACGGCAAGGACCCACGCGCCGGCCCGGGGGTAGCCCGCGAGGACGACCGCGGCGCCGGCGGCGGACAGCACGAGACCGGCGGTCGTGAGCCCGTTGGCGGTGAGCCCCATGCGCGCCATGGCCCGCCCGACCGGGGTGAGCACCCGGTCGGTGGCGGCGCGCGCGTAGGCGTTCAGGGCCATGGTGGCCCTGAGGCTATGCGATCGGTCCGGAGGCGCTTTGGTGCCGGGGCGGTCAGGCCGCGGCGAAGGCGGGCGCGAGCCGGTCGTAGGTGTCCTCGAGCATCTCGGGCAGGACCCGCGTGCCGGCGATGACCGGCATGAAGTTCGTGTCCCCGCCCCAGCGCGGGACGACGTGCTGGTGGATGTGGTCGGCGATGCCGGCCCCCGCGACGGCGCCGACGTTCACGCCGAGGTTGAACGCCTGCGCCTCGGTGCAGGCGGCGAGTATGCGCACGGCCCGCTGGCTGAGCAGCGCCATCTCGCAGACCTCGTCGCGGGTGAGGGCGTCGAAGGCGTCGACGTGGCGGTAGGGCACGACCATGAGGTGGCCCGGGTTGTAGGGGTAGGCGTTGAGGATCACGAAGCACGCGTCGGCCCGGTGGACGATGAGCGCCTCGCGGTCGTCGCCGCCGCCGGGCAGGACGCAGAACGGGCATCCGGTGACCTTGCGGTCGGGATCGCGGATGTAGGCCATGCGCCACGGCGTCCACAGCCGCTGGAGCGCGTCGAGGCGCTGCTCGTCGACCCGGCGCGCGCCTTCCGGAGGGTCCGGGCTCATCGGCGGTCGGCGACCTCTCGGGCGAGCTCCTCGACGAAAGGCCCGAGCTCCACGTCCTTGCGCTGGTCGCCGGTCCGGGGGCGCACGGCGACGGTGCCGGCCTCGGCCTCGCTGTCGCCGACGACGAGCTGGTAGGGGACCTTGGCGAGCTGGTGCTTGCGGATCTTGGCCCCCATCGTCTCGTCGGCGTCGTCGAGCTCGGCGCGCAGGCCGCGGGCGCGCAGCGCGGCCACGACGACCCATCCGTAGTCGTGGTGGCGGTCGGCGACCGGGACGACGACCGCCTGCACCGGAGCGAGCCACGTCGGGAAGGCGCCGGCGGTCGACTCGAGCAGCACGGCGAAGAAGCGCTCGATCGACCCGAACAGCGCCCGATGGACCATGTAGGGCCGGTGCGGCGAGCCGTCGTCCCCGGCGTAGGCCATGGCGAAGCGCTCCGGCAGGGTGAAGTCCACCTGGATCGTCGACAGCTGCCACTCCCGGCCGATGGCGTCACGGGCGTGCACGTCGATCTTCGGGCCGTAGAACGCGCCCTCCCCCTCGTCGATGGAGTAGGCGATGCCCGAGCTCGCCGCCGCCTCCTCGAGCGCCCCCTCGGCGTGCGCCCACTGCTCGTCGGTGCCGACCGACTTGTCCGCCGGGCGGGTGGACACGGCCACCCGTGAGGGCTCGCCGAGGCCGAACGCGGCGAACACGTCGCGGCCGAAGGCGAGGCAGCCGGCGACCTCGTCGATGAGCTGCGCGGCGGTGCAGAAGATGTGCGAGTCGTCCTGGGTGAACCCGCGCGCCCGCAGGAGCCCGTTCACGACGCCGGAGCGCTCGTAGCGGTAGACGGTGCCGAGCTCGGAGAACCGCAGGGGCAGCTCGCGGTAGCTGCGGGTGCGCGAGCCGAACGCGAGGATGTGGAAGGGGCAGTTCATCGGCTTGAGCCGGTAGGTCGCGGCCTCGACCTCCATGCCGGGGAACATCAGGTCGCCGTAGTTCTGCAGGTGGCCGGAGGTCTGCCACAGCTCCTCGCGGGCGACATGGGGGGTGTAGACCGGTTCGTACCCGCGCCGGAGGGTCTCCGCGCGGATCCAGTCCTCCATCTCCTTGCGGACGATCGCGCCCTTGGGCAGGAAGATCGCCATGCCGGGACCGAGCTCCTCGGGGAAGTGCAGGAGCTCGAGCTCGCGTCCGAGCTTGCGGTGGTCGCGCTTGCGGGCCTCCTCGAGGCGCTCGAGGTGGGCCTGCAGGGCCTTCTTCGACTCCCAGGCGGTGCCGTAGATGCGCTGGAGCATCGGCCGGCGCTCGTCGCCCCGCCAGTAGGCGCCGGCCACCCGCTGCAGGGCGAAGGCGGGCACCCACTTCGTGGTGGGGATGTGCGGGCCGCGGCACAGGTCCGGCCAGACGCTGCCGTCGGGGCGGACGTTGTCGTAGACGGTGACGGTGCCCGCCGCGGCGGGGTCGACGTCGACGGTCTCGTCACCGCTCACGCCCTCACCGGAGGTGGCGCGCTCGATGAGCTCCTGCTTGTAGGGCTGGGCGGCGAACAGCTCGAGCGCCTCGTCGCGGGACAGCTCGCGGCGGCGGAAGGCCTGCGCCTCGCGGACGATCTCGTGCATGCGGTCCTCGACGCGCGAGAGGTCCTCGGGCGTGAAGGGCCGGGGCACGTCGAAGTCGTAGTAGAAGCCGTCGGTGATCGGCGGGCCGATGGCGAACTTCGCCTCCGGAAACAGGTCGGTCACCGCCTGGGCCATGATGTGGGCCACCGAGTGGCGCAGTACCGCGCGGCCCTCCTCGGAGTCGGCGGCGACCGGCTCGACGCTGGCCCCGTCGGCCACCGGGGTGGCGAGGTCGCGCACCGCCCGGCAGACAGCGGTCAGCGTCCCGCTATCCTCGACCTCCATGTCGACCGATGAGATCCTCGTCAAGGGCCCCGACGGCACCGACGCGCGCGTCGAGGCCGGGGCGACGGCGCAGGACGCGCTGCGGGCGCTCGGGGCGCTCGGGGGCGGGC
>DATLGH010000022.1 GCA_035540635.1 Egibacteraceae bacterium
AGCAGCGGTCGCGACCGGGCGACGATGTCGTCGACGACCGCCGCTGACTCCTCACGCCAGCGGGCCCAGTCCACCCACAGCAGCGACCAGTCCAAGCTGGCCTGCGTTCAGCGGATGCGATCGGTGGTGAACGTCCGGCCGGTGGCGTACTTGCCTCGGCCGTCGCGCTCGACGGCGACCCACGCCCACGGGAACGCGAGGTCGAAGTGGACCACGGGCCGTCGGGGCAGCGCCACGGGAAGCCGGTAACGGGCTGCAACCCGCGCCCGGTCACCGCGGCCGCGACTGCCATTCGAACGTCGAGTCAACCGGGGCGGCGGCGAGCTCGGCGACCACCTGCCGCAGGCGGATGCGCGCGACCGTCGGGCCGAGCCGCGCAGCGGCCCCCTCGAGATCGGGAAGGACCACAACCGACGCTGGCAGGCGTCGATGGCGAGGCTCCGCAGGGGTTCAGGGCCAGGACCGCCGCGTGGTCGCCGACCGTGCGCGCCGGCGCCGTGCAGCGCACGGCTCGACCTCGACGATGTAGTCCTCGGTCAGTGTGCGCGACATGCGCACCTTCACAAGCCGGCGCTTCGGCGGGTACCGGCCGTGCGGGAGCACCACCTCGGTCAGCACCGGCGGCCGGTCGATGATCCCGTGGGCGTAGGCCGCTGCGCTGCCCGGGGACAGCGCCGCTCCCGGGCACGGTACAGAGGCGAGCACGGCAGCGCCCGTCCGCCAGGACCCCGGCGCGGGGCCGGGCAGCCACAGCACGCCTCGGTACGGGCGCTCCCGTCCCTCACGGGCGGCCCGCTGGCGCAAGACGCACGCGGAGATGCCGAAGGGCACACCGTCGGTCAACCGCAGTGTGCGTGTGCGCGCGGGGTGGGCGAACAGGCCGGGCCAGTCGGCATAGGGCAGGATGACGAGCGCCGCCCCCGCGCGCCCGAACCATGGCGGCGCGCCGGTGGCTAGCCGATAGTGGTGAAGTTGGCGAGTGTCGGTTGCGCCGCAACCTCACCAGGCCAAGGTTGGACAGCCCGCCCTACACCTCGGTGAACGCGGTCGTGCGCGAGTTCCTCACCTCCTATGCTCACCCGCCGGCCAGGGGGGCGGCCATCGCCCGGTTCGTGGCGCAGGCCACGGCGCACCCGCCGGGCAGTGGCCCAGGCGGGCGCCGCTGGACACGGGAGGACCTGCCCGACCGTGCCGGGCTAGCTGGTCGTCGCCCTGCACGCCCACTGAGCGGATGGCCTTGGGGCCACCCACACCGCCAGCCCTCCACGGTTGTCTGTCACCGCAGCCAGGCCCATGATGGGGCCTGGGCAGGACGCCAAGCGTGGGCGAGCTCCCCCGGCGACCCTTGTGCCGCTCCGAGTACGAGGCGCTGGGTCGCCAGCGCCTTCGACGACGAGAAGGTCGAGCTGCTCGACGGCCAGATCGTCTATGCGGCCGAGGAGGGCCCGCCGCACGCCGCGGTCTGCGCCCGCCTCACCCGCCTGCTCGTCGAGCGCATCCCCGCCAGCGAGGGCACCGTCCGCGTCGGCAAACCGTCCGCACTCAGCGACCTGTCCGAGCCCGAGCCCGATTCTGGTCGCCCCGCCCGAGCCGACCCCTACCGCGCGGCGCACCCGGCGACCGCCTCGCCCGTCATCGAGGGGGCCCACACCAGCCGCGCCTGCGACCACGGCCTGAAGGGGGCCTGTACGCCGTCGGCGGTGTCCCCGACTACTGGCTCGTCGACATGGCGCGTGACGAGCTGGTCTTCCACCGCGACCCGGCTCGGCGCCGCCTTCCGTTCGGTCACCCGCCACCGCGACGGCGCGGTCCGCGCACTGCACCACCCGGCGGTCGAGGTCGACGGCCGCTACTTCCTGCGCTGACCCGCCGGCGCTACTCCCCAGGGTGGCGCTGCGGCACGAGGAATAGCCGGCGCATTTGCACGTCTTTGGCAGCGCGGCGGCTTGCCGCCACGCGCACGGCCAGCTTGCCGCTGCGGCTCGCCGCACTGCCGGACGTCGCTGAGCGGCTGGAAAGGGCCTTGCGAACAGGGCAGAAGGGCCTATCAGGGCCTTGTCCTGCTGTACCTGCTCGATGTAGGAACGCCCGGGCCGACACGCCGCCTCCCACCGGGTTGTCCATGAAGGTCTCGTGCACCTGCCCGTTCGGGTGCCCCTTCGGCCCTGGCGCCAAGAGGGCGTGAACCGACAGGCTCACGGGCAGAGATGGCACCCGCCGGCGTTGCTGAGGTGAGGCATGCGCGAGCCCCTCGAGAAACCGCGGTCGCCCTTGGCGGACGGGCGAGCATTCGACTCACGCGTCGACCTCCGTGACCATGGGCTTCTGGGGCTGCATGCCGCGGCTGGCAACCATGCCGTCGCTTCGCTGCTCCGCGGTCGTGCTCCCCCCGGGCTCGCCCCGCCCGCGGGCCGCGCGCTCGTGGCCCAGCGTTCCTGCGCGTCCTGCGCCGCAGCGGAGCGTGAGGGTGTTCAGGCGGCGTGCTGTGCGGACGTTGACGAGCGACAGTCCGACAGCAGGTCGACCTCGACGGCGACGCTGCAGCGGTTCCTGCCGGGCATGGCGGGGTTGCCTGCCCAGATGCTGGCAGCCGTCCGCCAGGACGTGGTCGTACTGACCTCGGGTGACGAGTTCCAGGTAAACGAGGCGTCCGCCCTGGCCGCGGCGGGCGGCCGCTCGATCACGGCGTACGACCTGCCGACGCTCGTGGCCGAGCTGGGCAAGGTGGACGTGCCGATCAACCGCCTCATCTTCGTCGGGCACTCCGGGCCAAGTGGCAACATCTACATGGGTCAGGACCTCACCAAGGCGACGGCCGTGTCGCTCGGCCAGCTCGCCGGGGCGCTTAAAGGCGTCGTCAAGAAGGAGTTCGCGCCCCGGTCGGTGCAGTTCAAGAGCTGCTCCCTCGGAGCGGCGGGTGCCCAGCTCGACCAGCTGCGCAAGACGCTTGGGGCCGGCGACGCCGAAGCGCCGAGCTGCTGGCGGGCCGTCAGGACCCGTGGGCCGATCACCCTCACGAGCAAGAAGGGCAAATTCACCATCACCACGTCCGTCCAGCTCGACGACCTGGAGAAGAAGTTCCCTGGCGCCAAGCAGCGGTTCGACGCCAGCTTCCTCAAGCTCGTGACGGGTTTCGGCCCGATGACCGACTGCGTGCAGGGCGTCCCGAGCGGGAAAAAAGCGACGGACCCCGACGGGATCGCCGCCCTGAAGGAGGTCTACTTCAAGAACGGGGGCTACATCATCGCCGATTTCGTCAACCCCACGCTGGACAAGACGTACAAGCCTGGGACGTCGAAGTGCTACAAGGACCTGCCGGTGGTGTCCTCAAAGGACTACAACCCCGCGATGGGTTGTGTGCTCGTCCGCTCAAGCTGACCGGTGTGTGTGACAGTGCGACGGAGCAGCGCACGCGTACGCCGATCGTCGCGGAGGAGCGGACCCTGTACCGGCTGCGGCAGCTTGCCGATGCCCGGGGCGTCTCGCTCGGAAGGTGATCCGCGAGGCCCTAGAAGAGAAAGTCGAGCGGGAGCAGCCCCCGTTGCGCTTCCTCGGTAGCAGTCCCGTGCGCGGTGCCGTCGACGCCCGCGCGGCCGACGAGGACCAGGCGTACCGCGCTGACGACTTCCGCGGCGCGTGACGCTGATCATCGACACCGGCGTGCTCGTCGCCGCCGCCCGCCCCGCAGAGCCCGACCACGACAGCTGCCGCGGGCTGCTCGAGACGACGACCGAACGGCGGATGGTGCCCGCGCCGGTGCTCGTGGAGGTGGAGTACTTCCTGCGCGAGGACCCGGCCTGGGAGGCGCTGCTCGACGATCTCATCGCCGGCGGCCTCGACGTCGCGGACCTCACCGCGGGCGACTACGAGCGCGTCCGCGACATCATGCGCCAGCACCGTGACCTCCGCGTCGGTCTGGTGAACGCCGCCGTCCTCGCGGTCGTGGAGCGGCTGGGCGAGGACAAGCTCGCCACACTGGACCGCCGGCGCTTCGCGGTGATGCGGCCCGCGCACATCTCGTCGCTGCGCCTGCTGCCCGACTGATGGGGCGCCCGTGCCCGAGACATGCGCTGGTCTGCACATGCTACGGTGAGAGCATGGCCGAGTTGGTACGGCGCTTGCAGATCCTGCTCGACGACGAGCGGCACGCCCGTCTCGAGCGCGAGGCGAAGCGGACGGGGGCGCCGGTCGCCGCGCTCGTCCGCCACGCGATCGACCGGGTGTACCCGCCGGACCAGTCCGACCGGCAGGCGGCGGTACACAGGTTGTTGGCTGCCTCCCCGATGCCGGTCGAGGACTGGGCCGTCATGAAGCAGCAGATGCGAGACGAGCTGTCCGACCCAGCCTCGTGAGCCTGGGGCGGTCGTTGCTCGACACCGCCGTCTTCATCTACGCGGTCGGCACCGACCATCCGCTGCGGTCGCCGTGTCGCCGCGTGTTCGAGGGGATGCTGCAACAAGAGTTCCCCGCAGAGGCCAGCGTGCTCGCCGTCCAGGAGGTGCTCCACCAGCGCGCCCGACGGACCGGCGACCGCGGCGCGGCCAGGCGGTTCGCCGCCGACCTCACCCAGGTCTGCGTCCTCCACGACGTGACGCTGGACGACCTGCGACTGAGCCTGCGGCTGTGGGACGACGCCCCCGCCCTCGACGCCGCCGACGCCGTCCACGCCGCCGTGGCCATCAGCAACGGCATCCCGGTCATCATCAGCCCTGATGAGGCCTTCGATCAGGTGGCCGGCCTCGCCCGCATCTCGCCAGCCGCCGCAGCCGATCGCCTGGGGCAGGACGGGGCCGCCACCTGAGCAAGCCGCCGCGTCGGTCACGGCTTCGACGCGGAAAGCACCGCTTACCGCCCGCGAGTGCGGCACCGCCGGCAGGAGCAGTCGGCGGGCACAGCGGGCGGCCGGGCGGGGATTGCGGTGGTGACGCGGGCGACGATGTCGTCGACGATGGCCCGCCGCTGGTCGGACCAGCGGGTCCAGTCGACCCACAGCAGCGACCAGTCGCGGCTCGCCTGGGTCCAGCGGATGCGGTCGGTCGTGAAGGCCCTGCCGGTGGCGTGGCTGGCGCGCCCGTCGCACTCGACGGCGACCCACGCCCGCGGGAACGCGAGGTCGAAGTGGATGACCCGACCGTCCGGGCAGCGCCACGGGAACCCGGTCACCGGCTCGAGTCCCCGGCCGACCACGGCCTGCACGACGTCCCACTCGAACGCCGAGTCCACCGGGGTGGCGGCCAAGCCGTCGAGCACCTGGCGCAGGCGGTTCCGCGCGAGGCTGCGCAGCAGGCTCGTGCAGATCCGGCGCAGCTCATCTGGCGTGACGATGCGCCGCTGTACCGCGTCTATGACGATGGGGCGCAACGCCGGGACCGTCAGCACACCCGCGAGGTCGGCGATGGTGCGGGCCGGCGTCGTACAGCGCAGGGACTGCACCTCGACGACGTCGTCGTCGGTCAACCTCCGCGAGGTGCGCACGGTGACCAGCCGCCGCTTCGGGATGTACCGCCCGTGCGGCTGGACGACCTCGGTCAGCGGCGTCGGCCGGTCGATGATGCCGTGCGCGTGCGCGGCGGTGCGCAACGCCAGGGCCGCCTCGCGTGAGCGCAGCGACGCCAGCACGCCCGCGCTCTTCCGCCAGAATCCGTGCACTGAGCCAGGCAGCCACAGCACGCCCGGGTACGGGCGCTCCCAGCACTCGCGGACGGCGCGCTGGCGCAGCACGCTGGCCGAGATGCCGAACGGCTCCCCGTCGGTCACGCGCAGGGTGTAGTGGTGCTCCTTGGCGTACGCCAGCAGCCCAGCCCAGTCGCCCATCGCCGTAGCGTGGCGCGCGGGCAGGCACCAGGCACGAGGAACCGTCGCGGCCCTGTGGACAGCCGGAGTGGCGAGGTAGACGTCGATATGCAGACGTCACCCTCACCAGGTCGCCGCGGGAGCGACGCCCGGCGGCTACTCCCACTCGATGGTGCCGGGGGGCTTGGAGGTGATGTCGTAGGCGACGCGGTTGATGCCGGGGACCTCGTTGATGACCCGGCCGGCGATGCGCTCCAACACGTTCCAGTCGAGGCGGGCGAAGTCGGCGGTCATCGCGTCCTCGCTCGTGACGGCGCGGACGATGATCGGGTGGCCGTAGCTGCGCTCGTCGCCCTGCACGCCGACGGAGCGGATCGCCGGCAGGACCGCGAACGACTGCCAGATCTCGCGCTCCAACCCCGCGCGGCGCAGCTCGTCGAGCACCACCCGGTCCGCGGCGCGCAGCAACCCCAGCCGCTCGGCGGTGACCTCCCCGATGATCCGCACCGCAAGGCCGGGGCCGGGGAACGGCTGGCGCCACACGATCTCCGGCGGCAGGCCGAGCTCGGCGCCGACGCGGCGGACCTCGTCCTTGAACAGCCAGCGCAGCGGCTCGACGAGCGCGAAGTCCATGTCCTCGGGCAGGCCGCCGACGTTGTGGTGGCTCTTGATCGTCGCGGCGGTGCCGTGGCCGGACTCGATGACGTCGGGGTACAGGGTGCCCTGGACGAGGAACGCCGCGTCGCCGGCGTGCTCGCGGGCGGCCTCCTCGAACACGCGGATGAACTCGGTGCCGATGATCTTGCGCTTGGCCTCGGGGTCGGTGACGCCGGCGAGCTTTTCGAGGAAGCGGTCCGCGGCCTTGACCGTCACCAGCCGGGCCGACGAGTGCGCCCCGAAGGCCTCGGAGACCTGCGCGGCCTCGTCGTGGCGCAGCAGGCCGTGGTCGACGAACACGCACGTGAGCTGCTCCCCCACCGCCTCGTGCACCAGCGCGGCGGCCACGGCCGAGTCCACGCCGCCCGACAGCCCGCACAGCACGGCCGCGTCGCCGACCTGGGCGCGGATCGCCTCGACGGCGGTCTCGATCACCGAGTGAGAGGTCCACGCCGGCCGCGCGCCGGTGGCGGCGACGAACGCGCGCAGCACGTCCATGCCCCGCGGGGTGTGCGTCACCTCCGGGTGGTACTGCACGCCGAACAGGCCCCGTTCGGGGTCCTCGAAGGCGGCCACCGGCGCGCCGGCGGTCGACCCGACGACGCGGAAGCCGTCGGGGGCGGCGACGACCGCGTCGTTGTGGCTCATCCACACCGTCTGCTCCGCCGGCTGGCCGGCGAGCAGGACGCTGTCGACCACCCCGGTGAAGGCCGTCTTGCCGAACTCCGACCCACCGGTGCGGGCGACCTCGCCGCCGAGCGTGGCGGCCATGAGCTGCTGGCCGTAGCAGATGCCGAGCACCGGCACCCCCGCGTCGAACACGCCCGGGTCCACGCGCGGCGCCCCCGGCGAGTACACCGACTTCGGCCCGCCGGACAGGATCACGCCGGCCGGCCGGCGGGCGGCGATCTCCTCGGCGGTGATCGTCGCGGGCACGATCTCGGAGTAGACGTTGCACTCGCGCACGCGGCGAGCGATGACCTGGGCGTACTGCGCGCCGAAGTCGACGACGAGGATGGTGTCGAAGTCCTGCCGCGGCTCGACGCCCGCGATCGTGCTGCTCATGAGGACAGCAGGGTAGCCCACCCCGACGGGACCGCCGCGCGGCCGCCCGCCGACGTGCGTGACGGTAGGGTGGACGGCACACGGGAGCCCGAAGGGCTGAGAGGGTGGCGAGCGTCACCGACCGTCATCACCGGCCGGGTAATGCCGGCGAAGGGAGCTGCAGCGCCGTGTCCACCGCCAGCCGCGTTCCCCGGATGCACGCAGCGGCCGATGTCGTCGTCGTGGGCGCGGGCGCGATCGGTCTCGCCATCGCGTGGCGGGCCGCGCAGGCGGGCCTCGCGGTCGCCGTCGTCGACGAGGAACCCGGTCGGGGCGCGTCGTGGGCCGCGGCGGGCATGCTCGCCCCCGTCACCGAGGTGCACTACGGCGAGGAGGCCCTGCTCGAGCTCAACCTCGCCTCGGCAGCCCGCTACCCCGACTTCGCCGCGGAGCTCACCGAGGCCAGCGGCGTCGACACCGGCTACCGGCGGTGCGGCACCCTCGTCGTCGCCCGTGACAGCGACGAGGCGGCCGACCTCGACGAGCTCCACCGCTTCCAGTGCAAGCTCGGCCTCGACGCGGTGCGGCTGCGCGGCCGGGAAGCCCGCGAGCTGGAACCGGGACTCGCGCCGGGCATACGCGGCGCCATCCTCGTCGAGGGCGACCACCAGGTCGACAACCGCGCCCTCGTCGAGGCGCTGCGCGTGGCGGTCGAGCGCGCCGGCGCGACCCTGCTGCCCAAGCGCGTGGCGGCGGTGCGCACGAGCGGCGAGCGTGTCACCGGCGTCGCCCTCGCCGACGGCACCCGCCTCGACGCCCCCGCGGTGGTGCTTGCCGCCGGCGTCGGCACCGCGGCGGTCGCCGGGCTGCCCGGCGACGCGGTCCCGCCGGTCCGCCCGGTCAAGGGGCAGCTCCTCCACCTGCGCCCACGCGGCGGGCACCCTCGGGTGGCCGACCGCACGATCCGCGGCCTCGACGTCTACGTCGTCACCCGCGCCGACGGCCGCGTCGTCGTCGGCGCGACCGTCGAGGAGGTGGGCCACGACCTCACCGTCACCGCCGGGGCGGTGCACGACCTGCTGCGCGACGCGTGGGAGCTGCTGCCCGGCATCGCCGAGTACGAGCTCGCCGAGACCGTCGCGGGCCTGCGGCCGGGCTCGCCGGACAACGCGCCGCTGCTCGGCCCCGCGGGCGTCGAGGGACTCGTGGTCGCCACCGGCCACTACCGCAACGGCATCCTCCTCACCCCCGTGACCGCCGACGCCATCACCCACCTGCTCACCACCGGCGAGGCCCCCGCCCTCGTCGCCCCC
>DATLGH010000023.1 GCA_035540635.1 Egibacteraceae bacterium
GACCGAGGCCGCGGTGGCACTCGTGGCTCCCGACCCCGGGCCGCCCCCCGCCGAGCCTCCTCCTGCGCCCGCCGCGGCGCACGTCCCCGTTTCCCGGGCCTCCGCGCACGCGGCGAGCGACAGCGCACGCATCTTCGCCCAGGAGTTCCCCGTCCACGCCGCCGCGGCGCAGCGCGACGGGCAGCCGTCGACCTTCCACTGGGCGCTCATCGTCGGGGTGAACGACTACGCGGGAGGCACCTCCAACACCTTCGGCTCGGTCGGCGACGCCCTCGCCCTGCAACACACGCTGCTGCGCCAGGGCTGGCGCGCCGACCAGGTGCTCCTGCTCACCGACCGCGCCGCCACCCACGACCGGATCGTCCGCGCGCTCGAGTGGCTGGCCCGCTCCACCGACGGGCGGTCCACGGTCGTCTTCAGCTTCTCAGGACACCTGCGTCGGGGTCCGGGCGCGACGGCCCTGTGGCCGAGCGACCACCGCTACATCTGGCCCCTTGACCTCGGACGGCTGCTCGGCGCCGTACGGGCAGACCGCATGTGGGTGAGCCTGCAGGGCTGCTACGCCGCCGGTCTCGCCGCGCCCGGCGTCGAAGGGCCGGGCCGCATCACCACGTACTCGTCGCAAAGGGAGCAGAAGTCCTACGAAGACCCCCAAACGGGCTACTCGGTCATGGGCCAGTACCTGTTCGGGGAGGGACTGCGCGACGGGTGGGGCGACTACGAGGGCAACCGGGACGGGCGGGTCAGCGTCGCCGAGGCGTTCGCCTGGGCGGCGCCACGGGCGGAGGCCCGCACGGTCGGTCAGCGCTTCGGGCCGCAGGTGCCGGTGAAAGTCGACGGCCTCGGTGGTCGCGAGTTTCATCTGGACGTGACCGGCTGAAGTGACCGGCGCACCCGCCGTCACGGCCAGTCGTTGAATCCGACGAGCTTTCCAGGTGTGCCGCCGCCGCGCGGCGCGGGATACTGGAAGCTCGGAACGACGAGACGACGAGAGGATCCCCACCGTGCATCCTGAGCCACGGCGCGTGCCGAGCCGGCTCGGCACGCTGCTGCGGTCGCTGCTCGTGCTCGTGCTCGCCGGCGCGCTCGTCGGGGTGGGAACATCACCGGACCCCGCTCCCCACGACGGACTCGCGCCGATCAAGCGTGCGCTGCCCGACGCGGACTTCCTGCCCGTCTCCCGCCCGCAGCCCCCCGAGCCGGCGCCCGAACCTGCCCCCGCGCCGCAGCAACCGCCCGGGACGCCGAGCCAGCAGGCCTTCGCCGGGCGCTACCCCGAGCACGCCGCAGCCCAGCAGATCGACGGCCAGCCCTCGACGTTCCACTGGGCCGTCATCGTGGGCGTGAACGACTACCAGGGACGGACCGGCAGCACGCTCGGGTCCGTGGCCGACGCGCACGTCCTGCGCGACAGCCTGTTCCGGCGGGGCTGGCGGGGCGATCACGTGCTCGTGCTCACCGACGGCGCCGCGACGCGCGACTGGATGGTGCGGGCGCTCGAGTGGCTGGTGGCCAAGACCGACGAGCGCTCCACGGTGGTGTTCAGCTTCTCCGGGCACATGCGCCACTCGGGGGGCAACTCGGCGCTGTGGCCGGCGGACAACGCCTATCTCTGGAACGCCGACTTCGGCCGTATGATCGGCGCCGTGCGCGCCGACCGGATGTGGGTGAGCCTGCAGGGCTGCCACGCCGAGGGCATGCGCGCCGCCGGCGTCGAGGGCCCCAACCGGGTCGTCACCTACTCGTCGAGGACGCCCGAGAAGTCCTTCGAAGATCCCGAAGCCGGGCATTCCGTGCAGGGCAACTACCTGTTGCGTGAGGGGCTGCTCGACGGCTGGGGCAACAACGGCCAGCCCACCGGCGTGAGCGTGCAGGGCGCGTTCGCCTGGGCCGCCCCGCGCGCGAACATCCGCACGGCCGGAAAGCAGACCCCGGTCCTGGCCGACCACCTCGGCCGCCCGTTCACGCTCGAGATCACCGGGCCGCCCGCCGGCTGACCCGCCCGACCCCGGCTCCCGCGCCCACCCAACCGGGGGCGCGTACCCTGGCCGCATGGTGCAGTTCCGGGAGCTCATGAGGGGACCGAACGCCCTCGCGCGGATCGTGCAGGGCGCGCTCGAGGCCGAGGGCCTGCGGGCGACGGTGGACCGGGAGGCGCGCAGCCCGTTCGGCCTCGACTCGGGATGGTTCGCGACGCGCGTGCTCGTGGCCGAGAGCGACCTCGAGCGGGCGCGCGAGGTGCTCGCCGAGATCGAAGCGTCCGACGTCTGAGGGGGCCGAAACGCCCGGCGCCCGCCTCGCGACGCGCCGGCCCGCCTCCGCGCCGGCCAAGCCCCGCACCGCCCGGCAGACAGCGGTCAGCGTCCCGCTATCCTCGACCTCCATGTCGACCGATGAGATCCTCGTCAAGGGCCCCGACGGCACCGACGCGCGCGTCGGTGCCGTCGGGGCCCTTGACGAGGATCTCATCGGTCGACATGGAGGT